>JAFAOZ010000001.1 GCA_019247395.1 Vulcanimicrobiota bacterium
GGCTTCGCGACGGCCGCACAGAGATAGAATGCGGACTTGAGATTCACGTCCAGCATGCGATCGATCGTCTCGGATTTGAGCCGCAGCAAGAGCGCATCGACCGATTGACCGGCGTTGGAAATCGCGAAGTCGATGCGCGAGAATCGCTCGATGACCGCACCGGTCGCGCGCTCCACGGCGTCGCGATCAGCTACGTCGGTTTGGAAAACTTCCGCAGTCGCACCGGCACGTGCGTTCGCACAGAGCTCGGCGGTTTCGCGCAAGGCCTCCACATCCCGCCCGATGAGTGCGACGTCGGCGCCGCGCGTCGCAAGCGTTTGCGCGATCGAGCGTCCGATGCCGCGGCTGGCGCCCGTCACGAGGGCGACCTTACCGTTGAACATCATACGTTTGCTGCCGCCCCTTCGATCGCGGCACGCAAACTTTCGATGCCCGCAAAATCACTGACGATCTTCGCTGGAGGAGAGCCATTTATTCGCTTCATCAGCGCGCTCAGCACGCCGCTCGCGCCGAACTCGACGATCGTCTCCGGATCGTAGGCGAGCAGCCGCTCCGCGGTGTCGTGCCAGCGAACTTCGTCGACGACCGAACGAACCAAGTTCGCTTTGATCGTCTCGACGTCGCGATACGGGCGGCCGTCAACGTTGGAGATAACGTCGAACGCGGGCAGCGAAAAACGGGCCGCTTCAACCGCGGTGCGAAGGCGCTCGACCGCCGGTTCCATCAGTGCGCTGTGCCATGCGCCCGAAACGTTGAGCGGAACGACGCGCTTGGCGCCCGCGTCGAGCATCGCTTGGCCGACGCGTGTAACCGCATCCAGCTCGCCGCTGATGACGATCTGCGTCGGCGAATTGAAGTTCGCTAGCCCGACCCGTCCACGCTCCTTCACGCTTTCCAGCACGGCACGCACCCTCTCCGCGTCGAGACCGAGAATCGCCGACATACCGCCGGGCGTCCGTTCCGCGGCGGCTTGCATCGCTTTTCCGCGCTCGCTGACGATATGCAGCGCATCCTCGAAACTGAGCGACGATGCGATTACCAAGCTGCACAGCTCGGCAAACGAATGACCGGCCGTGACGACGGGTGCAAGCGCCGCGCCGGCGGCGTTGTAGAGCGCAAGATTCGTCGTGAAGATCGCGGGCTGGCTAAACTCCGTCTCACGCAGCCGTTCTTCCGGACCCTCGCGTTGAAACTCGAGCAGATCGTAGTGCAGGAGGGCGGAGGCTCGCTCGAACGTAGCACGCGCCTGCACCGAGTGCGCTGCAACGTCGCAGCCCATGCCGACGCCTTGCGAGCCTTGCCCCGGAAAGACGACTGCGAGGCGCATCAGGCGGTCCAGCGCCACGCGACGGCGCCCCACGAAAGGCCGCCGCCGAACGCGACGAAAACGATGAGATCGTCCGGCTTCACCAAGCCGGCGCGCACGGTCTCCGAAAGCGCCATTGGAATCGATGCGGCCGACGTGTTGCCGTATTCGCTGATGTTCACGACGACTTTTTCGTCGGGAAGATCCAAATAACGCGCCATCGCGTCGATAATGCGCCGGTTCGCTTGATGCGGAACGAGAAACGTGACGTCGGCTTTCGTGAGGTTAGCCTTTTTCAGCACCGAGCCGGTCGCATCGACCATACGCTGAACGGCCAGCTTAAACGTCTCGCGGCCCTGCATGTGGATCAGATGCACTTTTGCATCGAGCGCGGCATGATCGAGCGGTCGCCGAGCACCGCTGCCCTCCGCGTAGAGCAGCTCGGGACGACTCCCGTCCGCGCCGAGATCCGACGCTAGAAAGCTATCGTCCGCAGAACGCTGCAGAATGACGGCACCGGCGCCGTCGCCGAAGAGAATGGCGGTCGCGCGATCGTGTTTGTCGAGAATTTTCGAGAGCGTTTCCGCTCCGATGAGCATAACGCGTTGATAGACCCCGGACCGAATCAAACCCGAGGCAACGGTCAGGCCGTAAATAAATCCGCTGCAAGCAATCCCGATATCGAACGCGGGCTTATCGGTGACGCCAAGCTTTGAGGCAACCAGACACGCCGTCGCGGGAAAATAATAATCCGGCGTTACCGTCGCGACGATAAAACAGTCGATCTCTTGGGCGCGTATGCCCGCGTGAACGAGCGCTGCGCTTGCCGCTGCCGTCGCCAGGTCGCTGGTCGTCTCTTCTTCCGAGGCCCAGTGCCGGCGCTTCATCCCGGTTCGGGTGGTAATCCAATCGTCGGTCGTGTCCAGCCAGGATTCGAGATCGCGATTCGTGACGACGCGCGGCGGCGCGTAGTGTCCGACGCCGACGATCTTCACCCCAGCGGACGGCACGAAAGGCTAACCGGCCGGCTCTTCTTGTATCTTGAGGACCTGGCGGCCCTTATACGTTCCACAGTTCGAGCAAGCGAAGTGCGGACGCTTCGGTTGGTGGCACTGCGGGCAGAGCACCGTCGTCACTTCCCCCAACTTCCAGTTTGCCGCACGCCGGCTGCGCGTTTTGCTGCGCGGCGTCTTCCATTTTAAGTTCGCCACTGTACTCCCCGTTTCAAATCTGAGCGGATTGGCACGAGCATTCGCCCGTATTCCGGTTCGCCCCGCAAGCCGGGCAAAGACCCCGGCAGTCGGAGCTGCATCGCAGACCCATCGGCAGCGCGGTCAACACGCTCTGCTGCGCCAGGTCCGCCACGTCGAGCCGGTCGCCGGTCAAGACGTTGCTCTCCCCAAAGGGCTCAACGTCTCGCCCGTGCGCCGGGTCGAGCCGCTCGTCCACATCGACGTGCAGCTGCACGTCCACGTCTTCGAGGCAGCCGTCGCATTGGCCGTGGACATGCGCGTCGACACTTCCCTCGACGACGAGCATACGGTCTGCGTGGCGCAGCTCGAGCTCAACGCGAACCGGTTCGGGGAAGTTAAGGCCCTCGAAGGGCTCGATCGGCACCTCATCGTTGATGAGCATGAGCTGCCGGCCGCCTGCGAGGAGCCCGCTGATATCGACCTTGTGCGAACGATCCATAAAAACCAGTGCGCCGCAGCATGAGGCCCCGCCAATCAGGGCAGGGCCGCCACGGACTTTTGCCATTCTAGAACCCGGCTCCGCGCCTTGTCAAACGCTTCGTACGTGGGATAGAAGCGTGCCATGAACATCGATCCAACCGCCTCACGCTTGGCTGCCGGCGGCGTCGCGTTCGCCCCTCAGATCAGTTCGGCAGCACGCCATTACGGGCTCGACCCGGAGCTCCTGGCGGCCGTAGCCGCCCAAGAGACGGGCGGCCCGGAGAGCAATGCCGGCCGAAACGTCATCGGGGACGGCGGCCACGGTCACGGCCTTTTTCAAATCGACGATCGCTGGCATGCGTTCGCCGGGACTGCCGAGGCGATGGATCCAGCGAAAAACGCCGACTACGCCGCCGGCATGCTCTCGGGCTTGCTCAAGCAGTACGGCGGGAACGTGCGCGAGGCGCTGTCAGCCTATAATGCGGGCTCTCCAACCGCGATCGGGACGCGGACGCGCTGGGCTGACGGAAGCGATCTTTCCTACGCCGACTCCGTGATGCGTCACTATCAGCGCATTACCGGCGAGTCTCCGCAAACGTCGGCGGTTGCGGAGTCCGGCGCGACGGTCGCTTCGGTCGGACAGCTTGCGTTGCAAGCGCAGCGTCTTCCATTTTTGCCGCCCTCGATGCCGCCGATTGCGCCGGCGCCCCCGCATACCGCCTCGCATGCATATTTTCGCCAGCCGACCGACTACGTCGCTCTGCTCGACGACGACAACCACGAGAACGACTCGTAGATAGGAGACTCACCTTGTCATCCTTGCCAATCGAAGGCACGATCTCGGCGCGACCATTCCATCACGTCCATCATCACGAACATCACGGCCACATACGAGGCACGCCGCCGCCTCGCTCGGGGACCGTCTCCGCTCCCGTGAACGCTTCCGCTCAGAATGCCGCGGTGGCCGAAATCGGGACGCTGACGTCATCGCTCGGCTCCCTTTCACAGCAGGCGCAGAACCTGCCGTTGACGCCGCCGAGCCTTCCGGCCCTGCCTCAAAGCGGCTATCGGCCGCAGGCGACCGACTACACGCAAATCATCGGCGACGCCACGTAACGCCAGAGGAGCAACGACATGGCATTCCTGCTTCCAGTGCTCGAAGGACTCGGCTCCGGAATCCTCGGCAATGCGCTCGGGGGCGCAATCGGCAACGGCGTCGCCGGCGGCGCGCAAAATGCTGCGATGAACGCGCTCAACGCGCAAGATCAGAGTTTTCAGCTGGGCATGTATGCATCGGAAGTTCAAAATCAAGAGCAGCTTCAGATGCAATCCGAGGTCTTCGATCAGATGATGGACGAACGCAGCGAAAACATGCGCGAAGTGGATACGCTGCGAAACGTCGACATGGCGCAGCGTAAGATGGACGACTCGATCACCAAGAAGTTCATCCAATCGATCACCGAATGATGAACGCTCCACTGCTATCCCTTCGAATCGATCGCACGACCGCGGCGCGCGGCATCACAACCGCGCCCCGCGGCGCCGCTCCGTCGGGCG
>JAFAOZ010000024.1 GCA_019247395.1 Vulcanimicrobiota bacterium
ACGCGCGTCGGTCAGCCATCGCCAGGGATTGCGCCGCGTTCCCCTCACACGAAGCCCGTTCACCGTACGGCCAAGCGAGCCCCGTCCGCGGCGCGCTCGCAGCAGGAGGCATACCGTACGCGAATCGAATCGGCCGCCATGTTGCGACGTGCGACGTCAATCATGGCGCTCGCTATATTGGCAGGGTTCACGTCGGTTCTACCGGCACGAGCATATCTTCCCCCGCCGCTCGCAACTCTCAACCATCAGCTCCGATCGCTCGCAAGCGGCGTTCACGCGGCGATTGCGCTCGACGTGCTCGATCTTCAGACCGGTTATAATGCCGGGTTCAATGCTGCGAAGAGCATGCCGGCGGCGTCGACGATCAAACTGCCGGTTATGGTCGAGGTCTTCGAGCAACTCCAAGCGGGCCGCTTCGATTTACAGCATCGCGTGACGCTCCTGGCGTCCGACAAGGATTACGGCTCGGGCGAGCTCTGCGACGCGCCCGCCGGCACCACGTACCCGGTTTCCGATCTCGTCGAAAAAATGATCGACGTGAGCGATAACACCGCAACCAACATGCTCATCCGTCTCGTGGGACGGCGGAACATCAACCGCCGAATGGAAGAGCTCGGCCTCGACCGCACGCATCTCGCCGCCGACGTGCGCACCGGCGGCTGGTCGATCCGCGAAGCGCTGCGCACGTCACCCGCCGACCTCGTGCGATTGCTGACCTTGATGGCACAGCGAAAGTTAATCGACGAATGGTCGTCCAACGAGATGATTGCGATTTTGGAAGCGGAACGCATCAACACGCTCTTGCCCGAACCGCTCCCGCCCGATATTCCGATCGCACATAAGACCGGTTCGCTCAACGACACGCTCAACGACGCCGGAATCGTTTTTGCCGACGAGGCGCCGTACGTCATTGCGGTCATGACGACGGCCCTGCCGTCGGCCGATCTCGGCCGTTCCTTCATCCACGCGGTTTCGCGCGTCACCTACACCGGCGAGATTCGGTTCGCGCAGTGGCGCCAGACCGCAAGCGGTCCGCAGAACACAACCGTTTCGCCCGACGCGGGCTACTGGAGCGGCGGTAACCAACCGCCGGCCGGTGCGAGCGCTCTACCCGGCGACGCGCAGAGCGACCCGTCGAGCGGCACTTCCGCCGGCAGCACCGACGACGCGCCGGCGCCCCAGCCCACGTACTAACCCTTACGCGCTGACTTTCGCTCCAGCGTACGTTCGCGTGAGCCACGATTCGAAACGCGGCTCGAGTCCGAGAACGATACGATCGTATAGCGTGCGCAGCCGTTGCGTGATCGGGCCGGCGCCGCCGTCGCCTACTTGTCGCCGATCGATCGATCCGATCGGACATATTCCCACGGCCGTGCCGGTGAAGAAAGCCTCGTCCGCCGCGTAGAGCTCGCCGCGGTCGATGGATCGCTCGACCGTTGCAATGCCGAGCTCGTCGCGCGCGATATCCATAATGGCGCGGCGCGTCACGCCCTCGAGGACGTTCTGCGACGGGTCGGGCGTGTAGAGCACCCCACGCCGAACCAAGAAAATATTCTCGGCGGATCCTTCTGCGACGTGTCCGTCGTGCGAGAGTAAAATCGCTTCGTCGTAACCGTTCTGCACCGCTTCGCTCTTGGCAAGCGCCGAGTTCACGTACAAGCCGGTTATCTTCGCGCGCGGCGGCGCCATCGTATCATCGGCGCGCCGCCACGAACTGACGCAGACGTCCAGGGCGCGATTCGGATCGATGTAATGCACGAATGGAATGGGAACGATCGCGAATGCGTCGGGGACGTTGTGCAGCCGAACGCCGACGTCTTCGGCGGCCTTATACGAAAACGGCCGCACGTAGACGTGGGTTTCGTAGCGATTCCGTAGGCAGAGCTCCACCGTAATTTGGGCGAGTTCTTCCGGCGTATGGGGAAGCTCCATCGTCATGATCTTCGCCGAGGTCATAAGCCGCTCGTAATGGTCGCGCAGCAGGATGAGGAACAGTTCGCGCTCCTCAGGCGACCAATAGCCCCTGATACCCTCGAAGCATCCCGTTCCGTACTGAAGCCCGTGGGTGAGCAGGCCAACTTTTGCCTCGTCGTAGCGCTGGAAGCGGCCGTCGGCATAGACGGTAATCGCCGAAAGATCCACCTACTGTGCCTCCTTTCGAGGTCGAGGGCCGCTTCTTTGCGTTCGCCGCGGTCAAGCTCCTCTGGCCAAAGGTCGAGCAACCCCCCGACATCCGGTTACTTCATACCCATAACGAGTGGGGGGCCGCGAACCCACGCTCGAATTACGCGGCGTGAGCAAACCTTATCTTCGGTTGACGCATCCGCTCGTACGCGACGGCATGAGTCTGCGACGCGCATCGTGGGACGAAGCACTCGACCGCGCCGCGGCCGCTTTGAGTGACGCGCGCGGCCGGGACGGCACGCGGGCGTTCGGGATGTTCAGCTGCTCGAAGGCGACAAACGAGATGAACTATATCGCGCAAAAGTTCGCTCGATCGGTCATCGGCAGCAACAACATCGACAGCTGCAACCGGACTTGACACGCCCCGAGCGTCGTCGGTCTGACGGCGGTATTCGGGGCAGGCGGCGGCACGAGTTCCTATGCGGAGTTCGAGCATACCGACCTAATTCTGCTCTGGGGATCGAATGCGCGCGAAACGCACCCGATCTTCTTTCATCACGTCCTGCGGGGCATTCGCAATGGCGCGAAACTCTACGTCGTCGACCCGCGCCGCACGTCGAGCGCGCAATGGGCCGACGGCTGGCTCGGTCTCGACGTCGGCTCCGACATTGCGCTCGCCAATGCGATCGGCCGCGAAATTTTGGCTGCCGGACTAGAGCACCGAGAGTTCATCGCGCGCGCCACCAGTGGCTTCGACGCGTATCGCGCGGCAGTCGAGCCCTACACGCTGGAGTACGCAGAAAAGACGACGGGCGTTTCGGCAGCGCTTATTCGCGAACTCGCACACGCCTATGCCCGCGCACCGCACGCCAAGCTTTGCTGGACGTTGGGTATCACCGAGCACCATAACGCGGTCGACAACGTCCGCGCGCTGATCAACCTCGCATTGTTGACGGGGCACGTCGGGCGCTACGGATCGGGCCTCAACCCGCTGCGCGGACAGAACAACGTCCAGGGCGGCGGCGACATGGGCGCGATCCCGAACAAATTCCCGGGAGGCCAGGACGTTGAGGATCCGCAGAGCATCGCGAAGTTCGAGCGCGCATGGAACGCGAGACTGCCGCGCACGCGCGGCTGGAATTTGACCGACATGTTCGCCGCGATGGAGCGCGGCGAACTCGATACGCTGTACATCGCCGGCGAGAACCCCGCGCAGTCGGAGGCCGATCAAGAGCACGCAGTCCACGTCTTGCGCGGCCTAAAACATTTGATCGTGCAAGATATTTTCCTGACGAAGACCGGCGAGCTGGCCGACGTCGTCTTTCCCGCCTCGGCGAGTTGGTGCGAATCGGAGGGCACCGTAACGAACAGCGAGCGCCGCGTACAACGCTGCCGCAAAGCACTCGATCCGCCCGGAGAGGCGCGCGACGATATCGCGATCATCACCGCGCTCGCGCGCCGATTGGGACACAAGTGGCCGGAATACAGCGCCCGGACGGCGTGGGATGAATGCCGCAGCCTCTCGCCGTGGCACGCCGGAATGTCGTACGAGCGCATCGACGAGCTCAACGGTATTCCATGGCCCTGCTACGACGAGAACCATCCCGGCGAGCAATTCTTGCATGCCCGTCTATGGGAAGAACCCCTGCGCGGCGCACCGGCCCCCTTTGCGGCAGTCGAGCACGATCCGCCGGTCGAAGCGCTCGACGACGAGTATCCGATTCGCTTGACGACCGGACGCCGCTTGGATTCGTTCAACACCGGCGTGCAGAGCGGTGGCTACTCCTCGCCGCTGCGGCGCGGCGAGACGCTCGATATTTCCGCCGACGACGCAAATCGTTACAAGCTTG
>JAFAOZ010000036.1 GCA_019247395.1 Vulcanimicrobiota bacterium
ATCGAGCCCAACGCTTCCCGGCATCGCTACTGGCGGGGCTGGAAAAACGAAAACGCGGATGGCGAGATAATCATCTTCTGGCGAGGTTGAAGCTTCGTTCTTACGACCTGGCGCGCTGGGCCGCGTAGCGGAACTGGCCCGGCCGCCACGCGCAGATGCTGCCGTCGTTCATTGCAAAGGATTCCAGTCCATCGACCTCCGGATTGAAGTCCGCATTGAGCTGTTTGGTCGCGGGCCAGTTCACGGCCGGATCTTGACGTGCAGCGGCGCGCGCCTTGGTATTTGAAAACTGCCGCTCTTTCGTCAGCACGTTGAGCGCGGCAGCGAGTCTTTTGGCGTCGTCCATCGTGACAGGCGTCTTTAGCGTGGTAACCGCTGAAACCTCGGCCGCAAATAAGCGTACCTAGAACATGAACGCCATCTTTCTGTTGATGCTGCTCTTTGTGCCTGGGCGGTATCTCTGCAACGGGCATCCCGTCTATGTCGGCATCGAACACGACCTGCCCGATCCGTCGGTGAATCAAATCTATCCGGCTTGCCGCGGACCGCTACAGCTCACGCACGGGATGCAGGAAGAGCGCCGCATCGTCAACGCCCCTCAGGGACGCCTCGGCGTCTCGCTTTACTACGCCGGCTCCGGTGCGCGTGCGACGGTAATCTTAGTGCACGGAAATGACGCGGAGACACGCGAAATGGGATATCTCGTACCGCTCTTCGTGTCGAACGGCATCAACGTCATCAGCTACGATCAGCGCGGCACCGGCGAATCGGTAGGGAACTGGTTTTTGAGTGGTCCGCAAGATCGCGCTGAGGATGTGTACGCGATCATGGATTCGTACGCGCACCATCCGCACATCGATCGCGCGCGTCTTGGGATCTGGGGATTCAGCAACGGAGGCTGGACTGCGCCGCTTGTGGCGGTACATCGTCCGCTCGCATTCGTAATCCTCAAGAGCGCGCCGGCGGAATCGGTGCGCGCCAATTCGGAATTCGAAGTCGTGCAGCAGATGCACCACTACCACGAATCACCCGAGCATGTTGCCGCTGCTCTCACAATGGTTCATGCGCTCTTAGGCGCGCTCGACGGCACCGTTTCATGGGACGATGCCGGCGCGATCTATACGAATGCGAAGGCCCAACCCTGGTTCAAGCACTCGCTCATGATCGATATGCCGATGCCACCGCCTAAAGCGCTCCAAGCGGGCCTGCGCCGTTCGCTGGCCTACGATCCCACAACGACGTTAAACGAATTACGGACGCCGACGCTCGCGCTGTACGGTACGGCAGATATCAGAGTTGACGTTCCCGACTCGTCCAAACGATTGTCCGCATACCTCAAGCATGCCGGTAATCATCAGTTTACAATGCGCTTTTACCCGGGAGCCGGGCACACGCTCAAGGGCACGACCTCTCCTGAGGACACCATCGATTGGCTACGATCTCGTCATTTGACGGTGCCTTGCGACTCCAGCTGCTCGTAAACGAGCTGAAAAGAGTCGGGTCCGATGCTGACGCCGCCGCGGAACGGGTGATCGACGGCCGCGATCATGAAAATAAGGAGCGACACTAATATGCTCGAGACGATCGTCATCGCAACATGAACTCTGAATCGCTCAAGTGCCAGGAAATACGTAAGAAATACGGTGAGGATTCCGCCGATAATGACGACGGCCCATAGCGCTTCGGGCAGCCCAGCATCTTTGTCGTGCAATCGCAAGCGCCGCAGCTCGATCATGCGTTCGAATTCCTCAATGGCCGCGGTGTGGATGATCCGTTCGCGTTCGTTTTTCGGATCAAACGAATAAAACGTGCCTTGAAACGTGTTCAACAGAGCGGCCGGCTTAGGAGGGACGACGCCGTGCTGCAGAAGAGGCCACCCGTCGATGACCGCGCGCGTATAGGCTCGCAGCTCCTGCTTCAGGCGCGTCCCGTACGGCTCGGGATAGGTGGCAACGTCCCGGTACAACACTGCGATAGTGCCGGCTTCCTGCGTTACCTTATCGTCGTAATTCGAATACTGCTCCCACGCGGCAACCGCGATCAGACCTGCGACGATGCCATAAAAGACCGCCGCGGCCGCGATGTAGGCATCGACGCCCTCATTGTGGCCCGGACGGGGTCCGGTTATTGTGACTACGAAACGCCGCGTCGCGTACAGGCCGGCAACGGAAAGAGCGGTGAAGGTAACCACAATCATCAGGCCCATGAGCCACGTTGGCAGATCGTACAACCAAAGCACGCATGACCTCCCGGAATCGACGTCCAAGCCATCTTAGCGTGCGCTGCAGTAAGCCCTCGTTTGCAGCCGCCTAAACTGGGGAAGAACTTATCGTTAGCACGACTGCCGTGCGGAGATTCGTCGATGATGAAGAGTTTCGTCGCCTTCCTGAGCCTTGCGATGCTGTTACTGCCGGTAAGCGCCGGCGCGCAGACAGAAAACAACGTCAATGCCACCGGTAACTGGTCGGTCAATTCTACGGGTGAACCGCTTGCAAATGGGACCTTCAGGCTGCGCCAAGACGGTCCAAATCTTACGGGCACTTACGGCGGAGGCGGAAAAATCGAGGGCAAGTTTGCGTCGAACGGCTTGCAGGTCGATGCCACGTGGAGTGACGCGCGAGGGAACGGCTGGATGACGATCGTTTTCGGATCCGACGGGAACCGATTTTCCGGCGATTGGGGACGCCCGGGAAGCCGGCCGAGCGGGCATTTCGAGGGATCGCGTGCGGCCTATCCCGCCGTTACCGGGACCTATCACACGACCGTCGGCGGCAGCGATGCATTTTCGGCCCGCCACATTACATTGCGCCAGCTCGGGTTAGACGTCGTCGGAAATTTCGGGCCTGGAACACAACTCAACGGAACGATGAGCAGCGCCAACACCTTCGACGGCACATGGAAGGGACCGAACAGTAACGGCTGGATGAAACTGCAGTTTGCCGACGATAGCCGGAGCTTTCAGGGCACCTGGGGCCTGACGCCGGGCAGCGAACCCGCGGGTACCGTCTCGGGAAGTGTCCGAAATGCCCCCGCTAACGTGAGTACCGCGACCAATACAACGGCCGGTGAGCTCGACATCCGGGGCCTCTGGCACATTGCCTCGAGCGGCGGGGCCTTTGCCGGCGATACGCTCAAACTCGAGCAGCAAGGCCGATCGGTGAGCGGTTCGTATAAGAACGGGCACCTGGAAGGCACCATTTCGAGCAGCTCACACTCGCTGAGCGGCAACTGGCGCGACGCGCGCGGTACCGGTGTTTTCACGATCAGCTTCGCTTCTGACGGCATGAGCTTCCACGGCACCTGGACCACGAAGTACAACAGCGGAAGCCTCATCGGCAAGCGCGTAATCGCAGCGACGCCTGCATTGCGCCAATAACGGCGAGGTTCGACTACAACGAAAAGGTGAACGTCGAGCTGCGACAGCCCCTACAGCGGTAACGCACGTGATTCGTGCCGGCCTTGAGATCAAAGACCAAAACGGTGGCCGCACGGCCGGCGGGGATGCTGCCGGGGCCGATAATCTTCTGTTGCAGCGGATCGCTCCAAATCGCCGCGCCAAACCGTAGCGCTCGCGGCGCCGCGAAGGTCAACGTCAGCCAGCCTTGCTCACCGCGCGCGCTCAATAGCGACGGCATTTCACGCGCGGGTACTTCCGGCAGCGCGCGATCGAACTGCGAGACCGGATAATCGGCATATTGAAAAACTCGGCTGGGCAACGTGCGTCCCGAAAGAAACGTCATGCCGGCGCGTGAGTCGTGATAGTCGATCGTCGCCGGATAGAGCGTGTCGCCGTGAAGCAGATCCGACCCAAACTCTTGTCCTCCAACGATGTACGGAAAGGCGACCGCGCGCGGCGCCGCTGAAAAGGTGCGAGCATCGCGAGCTGCCTCAGTCAGCGTTTCAAAATGCATTCCGTCCCGCACGGCCTCAGCGAACAAGGCGTTCATGACCACCGCGTTGCCTGCGATAACGCCGTCGATCGGCTCTTCCTGCACGGTCATGACGATCGGCTGAGTCTCGCCGGCCGCAGCGTAGGCGTCCACCAGTTTTCGCGCGTACGCCGCCGCGCCATCCGGAGAAAATCCGCCGCGCTGCAGCAAATCGTCGGGGTCGGTCGAGAAGGCCGCCTCGCGGCCGCTCAGATATGCGCGCGTCAGATCGCGCGCCGTCCACTCAAAGGCGAGAAAAGAGCAACCACCGTCCGGCTGCGGCCGCTTGTACGAATGTATATCGGCACAATAGGTGCCCCAGGGCGCGCCGTAGTCGGACGTGCCGTCGGTGCCGCGGCTGTTCCAGGTGATTCCCCAGAATGCGTGCTCGCCGAATGAGAGCGCGCGCGGCACGTCGCGTTCTACGCCGGCGGTGAGAATACTCACGCTCGGAACGTACCACGGAAGTCTTGCCTTCATCGCCATGTGCAGGTTAGGCCAGAACTGAGCTTGGGCATCGTCACCGTTGCTCCGGTGAAATGCGTTGTAGTCCGCGGCGTAGGCCAGATGACGAACGTCGCCCACCATCCACGTTACGGGCACGTGATGGGCGGACGCGGTGCGCTCGATGTTGTGAACGCCCTCTAGTGAGATCACCTCGTCGAGCGCGGTAAAGATAAACCGCGCCTGCGTCGGTGCGGCGGGTATGGACCAATGGGGGCGCCCCGGCGACGGATTTCTACCTAAAGTGTTAAAGCCGCACTTTGCAAAGCGCACGTCGATGGGCGGGAAATCGCCCGCTGGGATTCGATACCAAATGACTCCATCGTAACTGACCGTGCACGGCGAGGTGCTTCGATCGACGATGCTCGCGCCGGGCGCCGGTGATGAAGAAGCCGGCGTTGTGACATGCCCGCAAGCCGCAAGCGAAATGACGACGGCCGCTATGTGCCGTCCGAGGATCGCCTTCACTCCGGCCGGCCGCGCGAGCGGTCTATTGGGCGGGTGGGCCGACGCCGATTGTGTCCATCTGAGAATTGATCGCTTTGATGGCGGCCTGAATCGAGGCTCCGTCGCCCGAGTCGCCGGCGGCAGCTTTGTCGAGTTGGTTCTGCCAATCAAATAGCGCAGGTTTGCCGCCCTCGGTTGCGCGTTCCATGAAGGTATCGTTGGTCCGCACCTTGCGGCACGAATCTTGTTTGGCCCAGTCCTCACCGATCCGGCGCCCGAGCGATGTCAGCTGAGCGGCCACCGCCGCGTTTGCCGTCGGGTCGGTTACGCGCGCGAGGAGTTTTTGACTGTTTGCAAACCAGCCGGCGTATCCGCGCGTGCCAAAATAAAACGCGTGCACTTGCCCCCAATACTTGTTCCAACTCTGCCACTCGCCCTCACACGTGTCCGCCTGCCAGACTGCGTGGAAGGAGTCTTTCCACGAATCGAGCGTCGCGGCGTCGTCGGCAAAACAGCAGGCTCGCGCGACGAGAAAGATCGCGCACGCAATCGGTACGGCGCGCAGTATTTGCGGCGCCTTGAATGGCGAAATAAGCATCGAGCGCTTACTTCTTCGCCGGCCTTCCAATCCCCACTCGGCTTAGTTATGCGCGAGGCTGACGGTCGCGCCAAGCGGACCGGTCATGTTGATTTTTTCAAACGGCGCGCCGCCCTTCGGGTAATGCCAAAATCCGACGAACTCCCTCAGCGCATCCAGTCCGACTAAGATGTGTCCCTGAATCCAGAACTGTCCAATCTCGTTCGCGTGAGAGACGTGCATCGTGCCGATTTGCTTGGCGGTGCTGCCCGTAATCGCAAATCGATGAATGATTAATGTCTGGTTATCCGCAACAGCGAGGAACCGGCCATCCCACTGAATATATCCCGCAATGGCGATCTTCTGGCCTAGTGACAATGGTTGAAACGTAGAGCTGCCTTTCCGCAGCTCGAAGAGGTAAGTTACGTCGCTCAACGTCGCATCGACAAAAAGGTCTCCTGTCGAATCGTAGCTGCAAGAAACCGGATATTGAGCAAACGTGTAGATGCGTGGACGGTGCCATCGGTGGTGAGGCCCCGGGCGATAGACCCCCACACCAAATCCCGATGTGCTCGCTGAGGTGACTGCAAGGTTGCCGGTCGTCGGATCGACGGAGCAGCTGCCGACCTCGCCAAAAGGACCGTTGAGAAAAACGATTTGACTGGCTCCGCCGTGCGGGTATTCGGCGACACCGTATGCGTTGGTGATAAAGACGTGCCCCGCTTTATCGGAGCACATCGCAAAACCGTTCGTGTGCAGCGCCGAGACGTACCGGCCGTTCGGATACGTATACAGGTCGGTTGACGGATAACCGGTGACGTAAAGCAAATCGCGTCCGTTCGCTTCGGGCAGTATGAACGAATCACTGCCCACGGCGGGCACCCGC
The DNA here is from genome assembly GCA_019247395.1 of Vulcanimicrobiota bacterium. GTDB lineage: Bacteria > Vulcanimicrobiota > Vulcanimicrobiia > Vulcanimicrobiales > Vulcanimicrobiaceae > Cybelea. The sequence continues at coordinate 6,344 of JAFAOZ010000036.1, forward strand.
ATCGGCGTCTCCGATCCTCCGCAGGCTGAGAGAAATGCGGTTACGACGGCTGCGAAGAGTAGCCGGTTACATGTGAGCGACACTGACCGTGGCTCCCCAGGTTTCGTTCTGCGAAAGGATTTTGCTCGCTGCGCCGCCGTCCGGATACGGCCAGTATCCCACGTAGTATCCGGATTTCTTATATGCCGGACCGATCACGAGGTTCCCCTGGATCCAAAACTGCCCGATCTCTTGGGGGCCCTTGAGCGTCAGTGACCCGGCGCTAGTCCCTTGGCTTCCCGCGAACGAAAAGCGATCAATTACCGTATCATTTTGATCGCCGATCGCCACATACTTGCCGTCCCACTGAATGTTGCCTGGAATCGAAATGCTCTTGTCCAGGGTGACATTTTCAAACGAATTTCCGTTGCGCGGGAGTTCTAACATAAAGAACCCACCGGTAGTAGCCGCTCCGTCGACGAAGAGATTGCCACTGCCGTCGTATCCGACGTAGGCGAGATTCTGTTGGAGCGTGTAAAGACGAGCTAAGTGCCATCGGTGATTGCGTTCGGGCTTAAAGACGGCCACTCCACCGGACGTGAGCGCAGCAACCTTTCCGGTGGTGGCATCGACTGAACACTCGAGCGGACCGCCGAGTGGATCGCTGAGAGTCGCGATCGGCGAGGCACCGCCGTGCGGGTATTCATAGAGTACGGGATCAGCAGTAATGAAGACGTGTCCTCTTTTGTTCGAACAGAGCCCCCATGAATAGTAGCCCGAAAAACTCAAGCCGCCGACGAGTTTCGCGCCTGGAAAAGTGTATACGTAAACGTTGGCGGAGTACTTCGAGGAAACGTATAGTAAATCGCGGCCTTGCGCCTCCGGGAGCATCCACGATGCGCGGCCCTGAGCATGCGTGGCTCGCGCGACGGATGTATTTGCGCTGGTCGCGCTCGGCGCGGTGAGCGTTGGCGGCGATCCACTGCAGCCGGCAAAAGCTGCCGTTGCGCCAATGATAACGGCGTAGTGAGTTGAAATGCTCATGCTAAGGAGTTCGGCGCGCCCGCGAGCTATCCCAGCGGAGTAAGTGTAGAAGCGCCGCAGGCACGCCTAGCCGGCGTCATTGGATCAAGTGGACATCGCCAAACTCATGGTAAGCATATCTACAGCCGGCCGCTTCGGCGTACGCGGACTCTAACAGCTCCGCATCCATAAACGCCTGCAGCATCGATAGATGCGTCGCGCTTGCGGCGTGGAAGCCTGAGAGGATGGCGTCCACGACTTTGCGCCGGTAGGTTTCGTCGATGAAGAGATCGGTCCACCCCTGCGAAGCGATAACGCCGTCGTCGGTTGCAGCGCTCTCGAGCGCTCGAACGACGGTGGTCCCGACCGCGACGACGCGCCGCCCTTCGCGGCGGGCGGCGTTCACTCGATCGGCAGCCGTATGCGAGACCGTAAAGCGTTCGATTCCAGGTCGCTCGGGCGTCTCGAAGCTCGCGACGCCGCAGTGCAGAGTGATCGTCGCTAATTCGACTCCGCGATCGCGCAGCTGCGAAACGACCACGTTTGTAAACGGGCGCGCGGCGGACGGCATCTCGGACGAGCCGATCTCGCGAGCGAAAAACGTCTGGTACTCGCGCAGCGGAAAGCGACGATCGAGATACGCGTAGGCGATCGGCTCTCCAAATTGCGCAAGGTACGCATACATGCTCGTCCTCAGCTGAAACGCACAGTACCAAAGACGAGGGCGCTGCGACTCTACGGGCGCGATGAAGGTCGCGTTTGCGTCGCCTGGTAGCGTCAGAACCTCTCCGGCATAAACCGGCCCGCGCGGTTCTACCATCCAGAGAGGCTCTGCTATTTTGGTACTCACGTGCAAAAGAACGGCATCGCCGTTCCCGCGACGCGCGA
>JAFAOZ010000108.1 GCA_019247395.1 Vulcanimicrobiota bacterium
GCGTGCCGCTCGCGCCGACCAGCGCGCCGCAAATGATCAGCAACGTGCTCGACAGTTCGAAACCGGTGATTGCGACGGCCAGACCGGTAAATGAGTTGAGCAGTGAGATGACGACCGGCATGTCGGCGCCGCCGATCGGCAAAACGAAGAGGACGCCCAAGAGCAACGCGCCCAGCAGTAACGCTACGTATCCCCAACTTGGAATCACGCCCAAGGTAACGACGAACCACACCGCGAGGCCGAGGATCCCGAGCAGGACCAGTGCGTTGACGACTTGCTGGCCGGGATAGGTGATCGGACGCCCGGTCATCACCTCCTGCAGCTTGAGAAATGCGATAATGGATCCGGAGAAACTCACCGCGCCGATGATTGCCGAAAGCACGAGCGATACGGCAATGACGTCGGTCATCGAGCTGCCGTGTGCCACGTAGTGTTCGACCGTTGAGATGAGCGCCGCCGCGCCGCCGCCTGCGCCGTTGTAGAGCGCGACCATTTGCGGCATTGCCGTCATCTTCACTTTGAGCGCGGCGACGACACCGATCGTGGCTCCGAGCACGACGCCGACCGCTACTGCCTGCCAGCCGATTCCGCCCGTTCGTACGACGATGCCGATCAACGCGATGGCCATTCCGACCATCGCGAAGCGATTGCCGCGCCGCGCCGTCGCCGGCGAGTTTAGCTCGTGGAGCCCATAGATGAAGAGCGCGATTGCGACCAGATCCGCCAGATCGATCGCGATGCTGCTCACTTGCCGTCCCCGCGCCGCTTGAACATCTGGAGCATGCGTTCGGTCACGGCAAATCCGCCGAAGACGTTGATGGCGCCGAGCGTTACGGCTGCGACCGCAAGCGTGGTGAGCAATGGTGTATGCTCGCCAATGAAGAGCTGAGCGCAGATCACGATGGCGCCGGCAAGGACGATGCCGTGAATGGCGTTGGTTGCCGACATCAGCGGCGTGTGCAGCGTCGTCGGGACCTTCGATATTACTTCGAATCCGACGAATATCGCCAGCACCAAGACCGTCAGCGGCGCGACGAGACTTGCAAGCTCGTTCATGGGTTGCCTCCGATCAAGACGCCGCCGTCTCGCGCGACGACCGCACCCTTTGCGACCTCGTCATTTGGATCGATCGTCAACACGCCGTCTTTGATCCAAGGCGAAAGCAAGGCGTAGACGTTGCGCGAGTAGAGACGGCTCGCGTCCGCCGGCATCGTGCTCGGCAGATTAGTCGTGCCGATGATGCTGACGCCGTTTGCGGTCGTGACGATTGCGTCGGGCTGCGTCAGCGCGCAGTTTCCGCCGGCTTCGGCAGCGAGATCGACGATGACGCTCCCCGGCTTCATTGCCGCAACGGCCGCCTCGCTGATGAGCACGGGAGCTTTACGCCCTGGAACCAGCGCCGTGGTGATGACGACGTCGTTTGCGCCGATCTGCTCCACCATCCACGCGCGCTGACGCTCCTGCTGTTCGGCGGTCAGCTCCTTGGCGTAGCCGCCTGTGCCTTCGGCGTCACTGCCCAGATCGAACTCAAGAAAGGTCGCACCCAGCGACTGCACTTGCTCTTTGACGACGGCCCGGACGTCGTAGCCGCTGACGACTCCGCCAAGCCGGCGCGCCGTCGCAATGGCCTGCAATCCTGCGACGCCGGCGCCGAGCACCAGCACTTTCGCGGGCGCAATCGTTCCCGCCGCGGTGGTGAGCATGGGAAAAAACTTCGGCAGATGCGCCGCCGCAAGCAGTACGGCTTTGTAACCGGCGATATTGCTCTGCGAAGAGAGCGCATCCATCGATTGCGCTCGCGTGATGCGCGGAATCATCTCCATCGCAATCGCCGTCAGGCCGGTACCGGCAAGCTGCGCGACGTATTGCGGATCGCCGAGCGGATTCAAGAATCCGACGACGACGCTGCCGCGGCGTAACGCGTGTACCAGTGCATCGCTCGGACGCCCGACGCAAACGACGACATCGGCGCTCGACGCCAGCGCGACCGCATCGTCGGCGAACGTCGCGCCGGCGGCGGCATACGCTGCGTCCGGAAAGGCGGCCGACTCGCCGGCTCCGCGCTGAAGTGCGACGGCGACGCCGGACTTTGCGAATCGAGTGACGGTTTCGGGCACGAGCGCCACCCGGCGCTCCTTTTCCGCGGCCTCGCGAGGAACGGCAACGATCACGGGGACTTTCCATACGGCCCGCGCATCACCGCGCCCTTCGCGCGCCGCCGTCAGCCAATGCTAATCGTGTTGGTGAGATGGCCGATCTTTTCGATCCAGACGTCGAGTGAGTCGCCGTCGGTCAAAAATTCCGGCGGATTGCGCGCGAAACCGACGCCCTCCGGCGTGCCGGTGGCAATCACGTCTCCCGGAAGGAGCGTCATACCTTTGGAAAGCTCGGCAATCAGGCGCGCGACCGGAAAGATCATCTTTGCGGTGTTCCCATGCTGTTTCTCCGCGCCGTTGCGGTGGAGGGTGATTTCCAGTCTTCCGGGGTCGCCGACTTCGTCCGGCGTGACGATCCACGGGCCCATGGGGCAAGTCGAGTCCAGGCTTTTGCCTTTGAACCATTGACCGTGCTCGCGCTGAAGGTCGCGCGCCGTGACGTCGTTGAGAGCCGTGTAGCCGAACACGACATGCAACGCTTCGGATTCGGAGACGTCTTTGCAACGCGCGCCGATGACGACGGCGAGTTCCGCTTCAAAGTCGTACTCCGACGAGACGCGCGCTTGGAGCGAAAGCTCCGCGCCGGGCGCGGCAATCGCGGTCGGAGCCTTAGTAAAAAACGTCGGGACCTTCGGCAAGCGGAGCTCGCGTCCGGCGGCCCGGGCGCCTTCACGCGCGTGTTCCAAATAATTCCTGCCGACGCAAAATACGTTGCGTTCCGGACGCACGGGCGCGTCAAGCGTTGCGCCGGAGAGCGGAACGAGTTCGTCGGGTGCGTGCCAGGCAATGCGTTCGTGCGGCGCAAGCGCTATATAATCGCGTAAGCTCGGCGTGGAGATCGTGCGGATCATCTCTTCTTCCACCACACCGGGACGAACGCGTCCGTCGGCTCCGTAAAACGTCAGGAACCGCACGGCGTGCGAGTTACGGCGGCAGCGTTGGAGGATGCGTCGGTTTCGGCGTTGCCTGGCCCCGAATCTCGTTGAGCGACGGCAGCTTCGTATTCTGCTCTTGCGCTTTTCGCTCGGCTTCCGCTGCCGCTGCGGCCTGCTTACGAAACATGTCCATCATGACGGTCGCCGCGCCCGGATCGTTCCCCCAGTTCCCGCCGTGCGAGATGATCGCCACGCGTCGTGTGACGTTGGTCGTTTTTGGATCGTAATCGTAGGTGACTCGGTACAGCCCGACGTCGGCGGTACAGCTGCTCGTGCTCCCTTGCGTGTGGCACTTGCGAATCCACATCTGCAGCGCGTTACCGTAGGTTTGGTAGTTGAAGCTCAACAGTTTGCTCGGCTTCACCGACTTGATGCGAACGACTTGCCCTTTGGCGTTTACTTCCACGACGACTTCGCTGTGAAGCGGAACCTTGGGAAGATGAATGACGATACGGGTTGCTTGCGGAGATGGATGCGGCGTCGGCGCTGCCGAGGCCATGCCTGAGGCGGCGACTACGGCAATAACTGCGGCCGCTGCAGCGGTCCAAAATCTCACTGCGTTCCCTTTGTTAATTCCGCGAAAGTACCGCGAACGGATGGCCGCACGATCCGCACGCGACGACGACTTGAAAGTGGCTTTTCTCGCGCACGCCTTGCGCGTCGCTCGCGCCATCCTCGTACCCGCAAAAACGGCATCGGGTTGACGTGGGTCGTTCGCCGGCGGCTTGTTCGTCCACGACACTGCCCTTACGCGGGCTTCGCAGTTGGACCTGCCGAAGCAGCGCCACGGATGCAGACCGCTCGTTTACTTCGATTGGCGAAAGCACTCGCTGCAGGTTTAGCGATCGTTGCGGTCAGCATCGCGCCGGCCGCCGCGGAACGACAAATCGTCGATTTGCATCGCTTGGACGCAAACTTTCAACTTTTCGCTGCGGATTCCAGCGTGCCGTGGAAACCTGCGACGGTTCGCCTGGATACCTACTCAAGCGCTCCAGTCGCTTTTAAGGTCTATGCGGCCGATCCGGCGGACGTGCTTACGGCGGGTGCGAACGTCAGTCCGCGTTCGGTTCCAACGGCGGGACGCCATCCGCTCGCGTCGTTCGACTTCACGCCCCCCGGCGGTTACCAATTTCAATCCAACGTCGTATCGCTTCCGCTGGGGTCGCGCGAAGGCTTCTTCGTCGTCGAAGCACGGCGCGGCAACGTCGGCGAACAAGTGTGGATCAACCGCTCGCGCGCCGGACTCATCGCAAAGGAAACGCCGAACGGTTTATTGCTCTACGGCGCCGATCTCGGAACCGGAATGCCGTTGGCGCGCATGCGCGTGCAGCTGGTCGTTAACAGAAATTTCGTTACGACGGCGACCGACGGTCAAGGCATCGTGCGCTGGAATCGCTCGCCGCGTCCGATCTTCGCGCTCGCGCAGTGGGGATCGAGTTATGCATTCGTGAGCCCGCTGCCGCAGCCGCCTTTACCGGCAACGATCGTCGGCGTTCGCACGGATTCGGCCGTCGTCCATGCCGGCGAAGTCGTGCACGTCGCCGGATTCGCGCGCGCGCGCACGCACGGCGTGCTCCGCCCGAGCGCCGGAAGCGTAACGATCTCGCTGCGCAACGGTCCGGCTGCAATCGCCGAGCATCGCGCGGCGCTCGACGCTGCCGGCGCCTTCGCGACCTCATTCGCGATTCCGGAAAACGCTGCGGCCGGCGAGTATACGGTCCTAGCGCAGACTGCGGGCGGCGTCGGCGGCGCGACGGTCGACGTCGAGTCAAACGCCGGCGGCGTCTCCCTCGACGTAACGGCGGCCTGTAGCGGCCTTTGCGATCCGCACCAAGACGTTCCGTTGCTGGTGCACTCGTCGCGCGGCGGCACGCTCGTGCGCGTGACGGTCGTGCGATCGCCGCATATCTACGTTGCCGACGCGCCGGAAACGCTCCCGTGGGCGGCGGCACAATGGTTCGATACGACGGTTCGCACCGACGAGTCCGGCAACGCGAAGCTTGCCATCCCACATCCAAACGATGCGCTCTCATCGACGTACGGCGTGCACGCCGAAGGCAACGGTGCGACGGCCGATACACGCATCACCGTACCGACGGCGCAGGCGGCAATCCGTTTGAGCGTCGATCGTAACGAGCAGAGCTTGGGAACGCCGCTGTCGTTCGACGTTTACGCGGCGCAGCTCGACGGGAAGCCGTTGGGCGGAGCCACGGTGTACGTCCAGCTCGCGCACGGCATTTCAGCAGCGCAGCAGCGCCTGACGCTCGATGCCGCCGGTCACGCGCGCGGAAGTTTTAGTTCGCCGGAGCTCGGCGCTAATTTTTTGTCAACGTGGGTCGATCGGGGCGGCCGGGCGACGGACGCGGCGGAAGTGCGCGTCGAGCCGCAAGCGGCCGCACCGTCGACCGACGGGACGAGCGCAAACGTTCACGTCGAGGTCGATCGAGCGACGTATCGGCCGGGCGAAGAGATTACGATTAGCGCGTCGGCGTCCGGCGCTCAAGGAAGTGCGTTGATCACGTTCGAGAGCGCGCTCGGTGTCGAACCGCGTGTCGTCAGCGCCGCCGGCGGCCGCGCGACCGCACGTCTGCGGGCGGTCGATGCCGCCGGTGAGTTACGCGTCGGCGCGGCCTTCGTTCGCGATGGTTCGCTGGAGTGGAATACCGTTCCGATCGTACTCGCGGCGGCCGGCCGCCCGCGTGTCGATCAACTGATGCTCGGCGGTACGCTTTTTGCGCCGGGGCAAGCAGCGCACGTTACGTTCGCCGGCGATGCGCTGCACAGCGGAACCTTCATCGTGCGCATTAGCACGGGGACTCCTTCAGGCAGCGCTCGCTTTGCGTCGGCGCCGGCGCTGCTCGCCATCGGCGTCGCCACGACGCAGAACAGCGCACCCGAAAGCGTGACGTGGCATCCTTGGGTGAACTCAAGCGGCGAGCACGCGCAAGTTCTTGGCTTCGTCCGGCGCTCGCAGCCGCCGCCGGAGCTCATCGTCGCACAAGCCGAAACGCAAGCCGTCGCTTGGAACGTGATGCGCAGCTCGGGCAGCGCGATTGCCGTTGAGCTGCCCTCGCGCTCCGGAAGCTACGAGCTCTCCGTTCTGGGCATTGCGGACGACGGCAGCGTGAGCGCCGCATCGTCGACGATCACGGTGCGATAAGGAACGATAAGGAAATCGCGTCATGGCGTTGATGCTTCTCGATACCTACGGGCTCGTCTACCGAGCGTTCTTCGCACTGCCCGGCCTGACGACGAGCAGAGGCGTTCCGATCAACGCGGTATACGGCTTTACGATGATGCTCAACAAGCTGATTGCCGACGAAAAGCCCACGCACGTGCTCGCAGCATTCGACCAAGGCTCGCCGTCGGATCGGCTCGCGCTCTATAGCGAGTATAAGGCGCAGCGCCGGGTTATGCCTGACGAGCTGCGAAGCCAGTTCGCGTTGGTGCGCCGGGTACTCGACACATTCCGCATACCGATCGTAGAGATCGAGGGCCAAGAAGCCGACGACGTCATCGCGACGCTGGCACGACAGGCCGAAGAGAGCGGCGAACAGACCGTCGTCGTTACCGGCGATCTCGATCTGTTGCAAATCGTTGACGAACGAACGACCGTTCTGACGACGCGAAGGGGCATTACCGAGCTCGGGCGATACGATCCGGCCGCCGTGCGCGAACGGTTCGGGCTCGAACCCGAACAGCTGCCGGATTATCGCGGGCTCAAGGGAGATCCGTCGGATAATCTGCCCGGCATTCCCGGAGTCGGCGAAAAAACTGCTGCGAAATTATTACAGGCAGCCGGATCGCTCGATGCGCTCGTCGCCGAACCTTCGCTCGCCGGAAGCCCGAAGCTCGCAGCGCTGATCGAGCAATATGGAGAACAGGCTTGCCTCTGCCGCGCCGTTTCGGTGGTGCGCCGCGACCTTCCGATTGCGGTCGACTGGGAGCAAAGCCGTTACGATACGCCTGCCGACGCGGATCTCTACCGGCTTTACAGCGAACTCGAGTTCAAAACGTTGCTGGCGAAGCTGCAACCACCACCGGACCTGCCGCTCTTCGATACCGGCGAGCCGCTGCAGGGTGAGTACGCAAGCTACGAAGCAGCGGCAGATCCGGCCGATTTCGTGCGGCTGGCCGAGGAGCTGCGCGCACTCCAAACGGGCCGCGTCGTGTTCGCACTGCGCGGAGAATCGGTCGCCGTCAGCGGGCGCGCCGGCAAAGGCCTAAGTTTTCTCCGCGGCGCGCTGGCGCAGCCCGAAGTCGCCGATG
>JAFAOZ010000113.1 GCA_019247395.1 Vulcanimicrobiota bacterium
CGGGCCGGCTTGGCGCCGGGTTTGGCCGGCTTGGCCTTGGCGCCGGCGTGCGCGCCGGCGGCGACGGCCGGGGACTGGGGGCAGGTCGCGGAGCGGGCCGCGCTCCCCCACCGCCGCCGCCGCGACCACCACCGCCGCCGCGTCCGCCTCGCGCATCGGCAGCAGCGGCGCAGATCTGCAACAGAAAAACTAACGATAGAAGAATCGATGCGTATCGCTTCATTGCCCGATGACCTCGTCGATCCGTCCCGTTACGTTGATCGACGTGCCGTCGTTCAACGCGAGCGTCGCCATGACGCTATTGGGGGGAAGCTTCGCAGAAGATCGCGATAATGGTTGCGCGGCGTTCGTCGAATTGAAATAGAGCGTCCCGCTCTTTAAGTTCAACGCACTGCTCTCCCCGTCTTGAACGAGTGCGGCTGCGGTCGGGAAACAGACGAGGATCTCTCCTTGAAACGAGCACGCCGCGCGGGTAATCACGATCGTTCCGTTGCCGTCGTCGGACGTCAGGAAGAGGGAGCCCGAGAATACTTTAATCTCGACGTCCTTATACGTATTGAGTTTGCCCGTACCCTGATGGATGTTGAGCGTGCCGATTGCGCGAGCCGTCGCCGGAATGAAAGCGCAACAGGCAGCTACGACCAAAGCAGCTGCGATTCTCGATGAAGCGGTCATAAGGGGTGACCTCCAGCAAAGCGTGTCATCCGGTGGCGATGCCGCCGGAATGCAGACTTTAGCGTAGACTAGCCGCTCGGGTGCTGCAACCACGCGCTAAGGGGCCCCTCGCAGGTGGAGGCTCCGCGCCGCCCGTGGCGTTAACCGATTCGGCTCACTGCCGCTTTGCCGCGCGCGGGGGCGCCTGCGCGCTCCAGCCGCGCAAACTTTTGCGTTGTTTCGTCGTTTGCAGGGATCAGCAGACGGACGAGCAGATCGCTATTCAACGAGGTACTGAAATCGATGCCGAACATTTCGAGGCGTCCCATCGACCGATGATGCCGGACCGTGATCTCGTCGCGCGTCAATTCGGCCGCGATTACTCGCGCGTGCCAGGCCTGTTCGAAAAGCGGATGGTCTTTGACGCGTTCGTAGACCTCATTGACGAGCGGGCTTGGCGACGAGGACGAGTAGTTGAGCCGGAACATTCCTACCGCGCGAACGATGAAATCGTCGCGCTCCGCACCGAGAAAATCGGCGAAATCTGCGTCGCAGAGCGCGCGAACGAGGGCGTTTCGCTCCAGCGGTGATTCAATGAGAGAAAAACCATGCATCGCGTCGGCAAGCGGATTCCAGCGCAACGGCGTGAGTATTCGATCGCTAACCACCGCTGCAATTCCCGTCATGTGGTCGAGCAGCGTTGCGAGCGGCGGCGGCACGGCCAGCGTCGTTTCCTTGACGTCGATCGGCGGGTGGCGCAGCCCCGCAAGCTCGAGCATATAACCGAGTTCTGCATTCGACAAGCGCAATGCCGACGCAATTCCGCTCAACGTTGCGGTGGATGGATGGACCTGATCGCCGGCCTCGAGCCGCGCGTACCACTTCACGCCGATATCGGCAAGGAAGGCGACCTCTTCACGACGCAGCCCCGGCGTCCGGCGCCCGCGCTGCGAGGAAATTCCAACCTGTTCCGGTGCAACCGCTTCCCGGCGTTCGCGCAAAAAGTGGCCGAGCGCCTGACGACGTGTTTCGCCGGCAACGTTGCCTTTCGGCGGTACCACGGGCCCTCCTAACTCCTAGCAGCAAAGCCAAGCGAGCAAGCCTTTCTAATCCTACAATAATGAAAGCAAAATAGGAATACGCAACGCGACATTGCGCTCGCTCGTCTTGCTCGAACGGCAACCTGATAGGGGGTGCCTGGCGAGTAGACCCTGCTCGGTGGTTCCCGATGGCGCTTCAAGAGCGCATTCTTGATACGGCGTCGTGAGCATCACGCAACTGCCCGTATGGGACGCAACCGCGATCGAGATTGCCCTCGACCTGGTGGCGCCGCAGTATGCGCAACGTCCGGGTCTCAACTTTACGGGGCCCGGCGAGCCGCGAGTCTGTCTCGTTGCGGGCTTCGCGCTGAGCTCGCAACTGCAACGCATCGTTACGGCCGTCGATCGAACGATACCGGCGAAACTGCCTTCGCCACTACGAATTTCGCCGGCGCCGGGAAGGTCGTCGGGTTCCCCTTCCGGCGCGTCGATCCAGCCGTTACTGCCGATGCTGCGGCTACAATCCCGTTTGATTCGTTCCGTAGAGCCCGGCTTAACGAACGACAATCTTCAGATTTCGCTGGGCGCAAACCGCGACATGGACGAGGCGACGCTGCGTTTCGTTCGCGATTTCATCGCGTCAAAAGCGCTGCCGTCGTTCGAGCCGCTCAATGGCATTTCGGGCGCCGAAACGCTTCGTTTGCGCGTCGCCGGCGTGACGATTTATCAGTTAGGACGCCGCGGTGCTCCGCAGTCGATCGTCGAGCACTGGACCTATAAATCGAATGGCGGCGGCAGCGTCCACCTGCTAAGGGGACCATAACGGATGGTTGTAGCTGTCTAACCAAGCGTTTACGCTGATCTCCTATTACGCCCCATTAAGGAACTAACGTGCGGATGACGCGAAGATTATCGTCGCTAATCATACTAACATTTACATGCGGCGCCATTGTCGCGTGGGCGATGTTCACACCGATTAATGCAGGGGCGAAGTGCATTTCGGCAACGCCCTCGACGCCGGCGCCCCCTGCGGAATTAACTGCCGGCCCCGCGCCCGAGAAGCCGCTCTACCCTATGGCCGACGACATCTACACGATCGATCACGACGCGACGCTGTTCTACTATTTTCAGGGCAATCGCGACGGCACTGCCAAGGTCAAGAAAGAGGCCCGCTACGACCGCAACCTCTGGAATACGTGTGCGCAGCTCCAGATTCGGATTCCGTTCATAACGAAATATCCCACCTCCCCCGTGACACCCTACTCACCGAATGCGAACCCCTACTCCGGATTCGGCAACCTCGAGCTGCGTTATTTATATGCCGTCACCGACAAGACGTTTGACCACGCGCTGGTCGCCGGCATTGCGCTGCCTACGCAATCGAATGGTGTTGAGAGCACCGACACCCAATTGAAATTCTTTTACAACGTCAAATGGAAGTGGAACGGCGGTGCCATCGCTTCCACGAACGAGTACGATCAAACGATTATTAGACCGCCAGGCGCGAGTGAGACGAGTCTCTACGAACAGGAGCTCACGCTCCCGTATTGGTCGTTCGTCGACGATCCCAACTGGAAAGGCCTTAAGCTCTCTGCAACTTACACCGGCAAGGTGTACTTTAATGACGGCTCGATCTACAAGTCGGCGGCCGGCGTTATGCTCAACGGCAGCATCAACGACGTCGGTTTGAGTTTTCGCGATACTTGGGGCTTCGGCGCAAACGGCCTTTGGAAATACAAGGTCGAGGCCAATGCCTCTGTGCGGTTCTGACCGTCATCGTCGCCATTTTCGCTTCAAAGACCGCCACATAAGGAGTAACCGCCATGACCACTCGCGTCACAGAGTCCGATCCTCTCGAGCGTTTCCGCAAATACGAATCCTTGAGCCCGTTCGAGCTCAAAGACGATCTGATCAAAATTGCAAAAGATCCAGAGAGCGTTCACGTCTTTCTCGATGCAGGCCGCGGCAATCCGAACTGGATCGCCACGACGCCACGCGAGGCGTATTTTCTCTTCGGAACTTTCGGCATCGAGGAGTCGAAGCGCACCTGGGACGAGCCGGATCTCGGCGGAATGCCTCAGCGCAACGGCAAGGGAATGGGCGGCCGTTTCGACGCCTTTATTAAGCGCAACGCGAATCAGCCCGGAGCTGCGCTGCTGAAAAAAATGATCGATTACGGCGTCGAAAAGCTGGGCTTCGATAAGGACGCTTGGGTCTTTGAGCTCACCGATGCCATCATCGGCGATATGTATCCCGTGCCGATGCGCATGGGACGCCACATGGAACAGGCGGTCCGCGCCTACCTCGTGCGCGAGATGTGCGGCGATTCACCTCCGCCGGGAACTTATGACGTGTTTGCGGTCGAAGGCGGGACTGCAGCAATGTGCTACATTTTCGATTCGCTCATGGTGAACGGGCTGCTCAAACGTGGCGATAAGATCGCGCTTGCGGTACCGACGTTTACGCCATACCTCGAGATCG
>JAFAOZ010000053.1 GCA_019247395.1 Vulcanimicrobiota bacterium
TTAACTTGTGCAATCTGTGGAAAAATGGCGGAAATTTGTCCTTCCGCTAGGAGCCCGTCGGCGGCTAGCTCTCGACCGCTTGGCGACGATCCGTTTCGAACCACCGGTCGGCCAACGGTTCGCGCCGGTAATTAAGCGGAAACGTGCCGCGCGGGTGGTGTTTGACCCATGCGGCGGCGCGCGCCGCGAGGTACTCGAAGTCGTGATATTGGCCTTCGCCGCGAGTCCGTCGCATGATCGCGATCGCCGGCGCGACTTGGCGCCAACAGTAGACGATCAGGCGCGCGAAGAGATCCATGAACGCATCCTCGGAGACGTAACCGCGCGCGACGAGCGTTCCCATGACGTTGAGCCAATTGCACGCGACCATCTCCGGATGCGCGGCGGTGTCGACGTATCCGATCCGCTCGAGTTCTTGCCGGTACGCGGAATCCTCGAGCCGCTGCGGCAGCTGCTCTTGAAGGTAGGTCAGCGCAGCTTGAAGCTCGGGCGTGCGAAACTCGCGTTGGAGCGAGAGCAGCGCCTCGAGTTGATTTCCGGCACGGATGTGACGCAGCTGTATCATGGCCGCGATGACGCTGCCGAAAATGACGACGAACGTGCCCACTTGAGCCCAGTCGGCAAGCACATCGGGTCTCATTGCCGCCGTGATTCTTGCCCAACGCGCGGGAGCCTACTCCTAGATACCGCTGCGGCGACGCGCAGTATGAAACTGCGCTATGCTCTCCCTCGCCTTTTCAGCCGCGATGCTCGGCATCGAAGGCTACGTCGTGCGCGTCGAAGCTGATAGCGCGCCGGGAACGCCGGGCTTCGTGATTATCGGCCTTCCCGACCGCGCGCTGGGCGAAGCGCGCGAGCGCGTGCGGGCGGCAATCCTCAACTCCGGATTCGCATATCCGCCCGGCAAGCTGTTGGTGAATCTTTCGCCGGCCGACGTGCGCAAAGCCGGGCCGGCATTCGACGTGGCCATTGCGCTTGCGCTGATGGGCATTGACGAACAAGTCGATCGCGCGGCGATGCGCGACTTCATCGCGCTCGGCGAGCTCGCGCTCGACGGCAAGCTGCAGCCGGTAAGCGGCATTCTTCCGATGGTTCTCGGTGCGCGCAATGCCGGATTCACGAAGCTCATCGTTCCGGCTCGCAACGCCGACGAGGCGCAGCTCGTCGCAGAGATCGAGCTCTATGCCGTGGATACACTGCAGCAGGTGGTTGCCGTCGTCGGCGGACACGGCGCGAAGTGGCGGCGCCGCACCGCGGCTCCGGTTCTCGACGGCGAGGACGCGCTCGCGCACGGCGATCTCGCCGACGTGCGCGGGCAAATCGCAGCCAAACGCGCGCTCGAGCTTGCCGCCGCGGGTGGTCACAATCTCTTGCTCGTCGGTCCGCCGGGATGCGGGAAGACGATGCTCGCGCGCCGTCTCCCGTCTATCTTGCCGCCGATGTCGCTGCACGAAGCGCTCGAAGTGACGAAAATTTATAGCGTCGCCGGGTTGCTGGTCGATCGCGCGGGGATCGTGCGCGTGCGGCCGTTTCGCTTTCCGCATCACACGATCAGCCAAACCGCGCTCGTCGGCGGCGGCGCGCTCGTGAAGCCCGGCGAGATCTCGCTCGCGCATCACGGCGTGCTCTTTCTCGACGAGCTGCCCGAGTTTACTCGCAGCGCGATCGAAGTGATGCGCCAGCCGCTAGAGGAAGGCACCGTGACGATCGCACGCGCATCGGGAACCTTCACCTATCCGGCGCGCTTTCAGTTGGTCGCTTCGATGAATCCGTGCCCCTGCGGGTATCGCGGCACACGCAGCGCGGAGTGCCGCTGTGACGACGCGATCGTGGCGAAGTACGTCGGCAAGCTCTCGGGACCGCTGCTCGACCGCATCGATATGCAGATCGAGATCGGACGCGTGCCGTTCGACGATATGGTTCGGTACGACGGCGCGGAGCATTCCGCGCAGATCCGCGCGCGCGTTCTCGCGGCGCGCGAGCGCCAGCGCCGGCGATTCGAGGGCACTGGACTCTGCTGTAATGCCGAAATCCCCGGCAGCGCGATGCGGCGTTACTGCGCGCTCGACGCGAACGCGATGCAACTGCTTGCGCGTGCCAGCGCAAAGCGCCAGTTCTCGGCACGCGCGCTCGACCGCATTGCGCGGGTCGCGCGCACGATCGCCGATCTCGAAGCGCGCGACGCGATTGCCGCCGGCCACGTCGCCGAGGCGATCCGGTATCGCAGCCTGGAGAGGCTGGGCGCG
>JAFAOZ010000116.1 GCA_019247395.1 Vulcanimicrobiota bacterium
GCGATCGTGCTCGCGATCGCGGTTACAGTGGCAGGCTGGGTGAATCGCGATCTCATCCGCATAAAGATCGCCTCCGTTTATGCCCCCGTCAGCCCCAAGCCCGCCGGTCCCGACGAAGCGGGACGAGCGACCGCCGCTCCGCTGACCGGCGACGCCCCATGGGCGCTTTCGGCGCTCCCTGAGTGCTTGGCACAAATCTCGGAATCGACCGGCTCGTGGGCATACGTTCGGGCGCATCTTCCGGCGGGCGCGGTGGCGATCGTTCCGCCGGTAACCTTGCATTACGGCGATTGTAGCGTTACCATTACCGGCGGCGAAGCGTACGTCCGGCGCGGAAACGACCGGCTGCGCATTCCGCCGCGCGTGCAGTTTTACCGCGCGCACGATATTCTTGCGATGATTCGCGGGACGCCGCAGACTGTCGAGTTGCGCGTCTACGAGCCGGCCCAATAATGAGAGAAAACAGAGTTTAACGATGACGGTACACGACGAGGTTCGTAAACGGCGAACGTTTGCGATAATCTCGCATCCCGACGCGGGCAAGACCACGCTCACCGAAAAGCTGCTGCTTTACGGCGGCGCGATTCACGTTGCCGGGCAGGTCTCGGCGCGCAAGCGGCAGCGCCAGGCGACGAGTGACTGGATGGCGCTCGAGCGCGAGCGCGGCATCTCGATCACCTCGACCGTGCTGCAGTTTCCCTACCGCGAGCACACGATCAACTTGCTCGACACGCCCGGCCACCAGGACTTCGGCGAAGATACCTATCGAACGCTGCTTGCCGCCGACAGCGCCGTGATGCTCATCGATGCGGCCAAGGGCGTCGAGCCGCAGACGAAAAAACTTTTCGCGATCTGCCGCGAACGTGGAATACCGCTCTTCACCTTCATGAACAAACTCGATCGTCCCAGTCGCGATCCGCTCGAGCTGCTCGACGAGCTCGAGAGCGTGCTCGGCATCGGCGCATTTCCGATGAACTGGCCGCTCGGCAACGGGCCGGAGTTCAAGGGCGTGTACGATCGTCAGACGCATACCGTGCACTGCTTCGAGCGCGCCGCACACGGGGCAACGCGTGCCGCCGTCTCGGTGACCGACGTTCGCGATGCGACGCTGCGTGCGATGGTGAGCGACCCGGTTTACGAAAGTTTCCGCGAAGGCATCGAGCTTCTCGACGGCGCCGGAGAGCGGTTCGACCGGGCGGCATTCACGGCGGGAAAGATTACGCCGGTATTCTTCGGCAGCGCCGTGACGAACTTCGGCGTCGAGCTCTTTCTCGATGCCTTCGTAAAAATGGCGCCCCCGCCGGCCCAACGCGCGGGCGTTGATCCCAACGACCCGGCGTTCAGCGGCTTCGTTTTCAAGATTCAGGCAAATATGGATCCGCGTCACCGCGATCGCGTCGCGTTCGTCCGCGTCTGCTCCGGCGAGTTCGCTCGTGACATGACGGTTCGTAACGCTCGTACCGGTGCCACGCTGCGGCTCTCCCGTGCGATGCGCCTCTTCGCCGACGAGCGCGAGTCGCTTGAAACGGCGTACGCCGGCGACGTCGTCGGCCTGGCAAATCCCGGCGCCTTCGCAATCGGCGATACGCTCTATGAAGACAAGCCGGTGCGCTTTCCGCCGATCCCATCGTTCGCGCCGGAACATTTCGCAGCGGTGCGCAGTATTGACGTCTCGGGCTATAAATCGTTCGGGAAAGGAGTCTCGCAGTTGCGCGAAGAGGGCGCCGTACAAGTATTTTATCCGTGGGGCACGCCGCGAACCGAGCCGATCCTCGGCGCCGTTGGCGAGCTCCAGTTCGACGTCGCCAAATATCGTTTGGAATCGGAGTACAACGTGCAGACACGCTTCGACGCCCTGCCGTATTCGCTGGCGCTCGCCGTGCGAGGCGAACGCGAACACGTTGCACGCGCACAGCTGCCGTCGAATGCGAAGCTCGTCGAAGACTGGGATGGGCGCGCCGTAGCGCTCTTCGAAAGTGAGTGGAGCGTTCGGCTGGCGCAGGAATGGAATCCGCAGCTCGCGTTCGTGCCGTTTTCGGCACGAATCGGCGAGGAGGCCGTCGCGTGAGAGCTCGCTTATTGCTCGCGTTTGCCGCTTTAAGTCTCGTCACGGCCTGTTCGTTTCAGAACCGCAACGAACGCGAGGCGGAGAAGATCACCAACGCGGTAATCGCCAACGATCTACGGCCGGTCCAAAACGACATCGGGAAGGGCATCGCCATAACACGCGTTCAGGTTGCCGAGTGGTCCGACGAGCTCAACGCGCAAGGGAAGCTGCTTTCGCTGAAAGAGAGCTCCGAAGGCTGCGCCCCGGGCTGGCACTGTTTCGTCGCAAAATTTCAAAAACACACGTATGTCGAACGCATGCGTTACGACGAAAACGGGAAGGTCGTCAATTGGAACTTCCACATGGCGCCGCAGTCATAAGCGCCGGAGCCGTAACGTTCGAGGATATCCGCGCCGCGGCGCACCGGCTCGCCGGCGTCGCTCACCGGACGCCGGTCGTTACCTCCAGCAGCCTCGATGCGCGGTGCGGCGCGAAACTCTTCTTAAAATGCGAGAACCTTCAGCGCATGGGTGCTTTCAAATTCCGCGGCGCCTACAACCTGCTCGCGCAATTATCGCCTGAGACTCGTGCGCGCGGCGTCGTCGCCTTTTCCAGCGGCAATCACGCGCAGGGCGTCGCGCTTGCTGCGCGCCTCTTCGGTGTGAGTGCGACGATCGTGATGCCGACCGACGCCCCGGCGGTAAAACTCAGCGCGACGCGCGAGTACGGTGCCGAGATCGTTTTTTACGAGCGCGAGCGCTCGCACCGCGACGAGATCGCGCGCAGCGTTGCGCAAGAGCGCGGGGCGACGGTCGTGCCGCCGTTCGACGATCCGCGCATCGTTGCCGGTGCCGGAACTGCGGCGCTCGAACTGCTCGAAGATGCCGGTCCGCTCGATGCGATCGTCGTACCCGTCGGCGGCGGCGGCTTAATGGGCGGAACCGCAATCGCCGCACACGGCGTCGATCCTGCGATCGCGATTTACGGCGTCGAACCGCAGGCCGGCGACGACTTCGCGCAGTCGCTCGCACGCGGCGAGCGGGTTACGATCGCCGTGCCCAAAACGATCGCAGACGGACTGCAGACGACGTCGCCAAGCGACTTGACGTTTGCCGTCGCGCGCGAACACGGCAGCACTGTCGTAACGGTCGGCGACGACGAGCTGCGCGACGCGATGCGATTCGCGTTTGAGCGAATGAAGCTGGTGATCGAGCCCAGCGGAGCCGCGGGTCTCGCCGCGCTTCTGCACGGGCACATTCCCGGCATCGGGGGCAAACGCGTCGGCGTCGTGATCAGCGGCGGCAACGTCGATCCCGCCCGATTTGCGGAGCTAATGACTCGCGCGAATTGACCCACTAACGAATGTCGAGCGACGTCACCGGCGTAACGTTGTACTGGTCGACTTTCGATGAGAGGCTCGTAACGACGCGCGAGTCGCCTGCAGGAGTGACCGCCAAGTGGGCAGGGATGACGGCATCGTCGAACTTCGTCTAGGGAAACTGGACGCCCAATAACAGCAGATCGAATCGCCCTTTCGGAACGTAAAACGTGTAGTCGTTTTCGATCGTGTCGCCGGGGTCGAGGTTCGTTCCTTGAGTGCTCGACGGGTTGCCAAGATTCGTCACGTATGCATAACCGTAAACGGGCACGCGCGGCTGCGCGCGAAAAAAACCGCGAAAATTGTACCGAGACGTCGTCGCCCCTTCGCGTTGAGGCGAACGGCTCGCTAGGATTCGCTCTCCGTACACGTTGACGGCTAAGCCTAAAAAGCGTGCCTGAACCGTGCTGACGTTGTGCATCTGAAGATGGAGTCCCACCGCAACAAGGCCGTTGCGCTCGCTCAGGCGCGTCATGCTAGCTTTGACGTCCACGTCGGGGCTTGCCATGGCGGGCTTGATGCGGTTTTCGTATGCGAAGACGTAGAACGCCCAAATTCCCGCGGCGACGATCGCGAGCACTTCGACCACGTCGCGCAGGGTAGCAACGGCGTGCGGCCCGCGAAGACGTCTCTTTCCGCCGAAAAGCATCGGTACGCCGCTTTCGGCACGGAGAGAAAAAAGCCGCCGCCCGACAGGGCGGCGGCTCGTGCCGGCTCTATGCGGCGATCACATTGCGCTCTTGGCGATTTCTCCGCAGGCCACGTACTTGCCGATATTCGCGGCGCTTTCGTGCACGTTGATTGCGTATTTCCCATCGAGCAGCTTGTCGATCGTCACGCCTTTCACCGTGGTCGTCGAGCTGCCGTTGACCACATTGCTAAGTGGGTAGACGACGCCTTTGAGATCGGCACACGTACCATCGTGAATGTGCGCCGGCTGCGGCGTCGTCGCCGGTGCGCCTTTGATCGCAAGGACGACCTTCACGTCGGCGCCCATTTGCGTAAGGGTTGCGGTTCCGCTCTCGCCGGAACCATTCTGTTCGTGAATAGCGACCGTCAAAGTAGAAGTCGCCGCCGCAGCCGAGAGCTGCGCGACGGTTACGAAAACGAGCGATACCAGCAGTAGAGTCAGTCTCTTCATGGTGCTCCTTTCATGGTTCGGAAGTTGCGGGACCGGTATTGTTCGCGGCCGCAAGCTTCGCAACCGCCTCGGCGGCTTGCCGCGTTGGCGGCGCATCGGCGCCATCGATCGTGTCGAGCAAGGCGGCGGCCTCTTCGTTCACGTCGTGATTCCCACGCCCATAGCTGCGATTCATCATCGCTGCGAGCTGCGCGGAGAGACGATACTGCTCTTCGAGGGATTGTCGCGACATGGCGACGCGGGGATCCATGACGACCTCGAGGGGCTGCTGGGACGTGCGGCCGTCTACCTCGAGCCGGACGGTGTAGCGGCCCGGAACGACCAACACGCCTTCCGGAATGCGCGGCGTACGGCGCGGCACCGCCGATATCGGCAGATCCTGCGCAAACGCTCGCGGCGGCGCTTCGCGGAGGTCCCAAACGAAGCGATGCATTCCGGCGCTCGTCGAGGGCCGGACGAACGGCACCTCCCAATATGCCGGTTTATCGAGATGCGGGATCGGCGCCGGAAGCGCGTCGCTGCTGGCGTACCGCCGCACCTCTTGGCCGTTGCGGTCGTAGATCGCGATCGTCACCCTTTGCGCCGGCGATGCCAGCGCGTAGTCGATGATCGCACCACTTGGCGGGTTCTCGCCGCGCGGTTCCTCGGGCGGCAGCGGCGTGTCGGTATTTGTGCTGCGTCGCACGCGATACGCGCGCTCCGGCGCAAACAGATACGCAGCCTGTCCTGAGCGAGCGGAGCGAGTCGAAGGGGAGGCCAGCTCGCGGAGCGGCTCGACGTCATCTAAAATCCAAAAGCCGCGCCCGTGCGTCGCCACGACGGCGTCGCCTTGATGGATGATGAGATCGCGCACGGAGGTATGCGGAAGGTCGAGTTGCAGCGATTGTCAGTTGGCTCCCGCATCGAACGAAACGTAGACGCCGTTCTCGGTCGCGGCGTAGAGCAGCCGCGGCTCGACGGGATCCTGGCGGACTGCGTTGACCGGCTGATTCGGCAGACCGTTGACGGCGAGCTCCC
>JAFAOZ010000129.1 GCA_019247395.1 Vulcanimicrobiota bacterium
GCAGAACGTGTATCAGCGGCGGGCGGACCTGATTCCCAGTTTGGTCGCGACGGTCAAAGGTGCTGCGAATTTTGAAAAGAGCACGTACGAAGACGTCGCGAAGGCGCGTGCCACCGTCGGCCAGATTTCTCCCGAGGTGGTGCAGAACGCGATCAACAATCCACAGGACTTTGCGAAGTACGCCGCCGCCCAGGATTCCCTTGGGTCGGCACTGTCGCGATTGCTGGCGGTCGTCGAAAACTATCCGCAGCTGCGCGCCACGGAGAACTTCCAAACGCTCCAGGCGCAACTCGAAGGAACCGAAAACCGCATCGCATTCGAGCGGAAGAAATATAACGACGCGGCGCGAGCGTTCAATACCAAACGCGATACCTTTCCGACGGTGATGATCGCCGGTCTCTTCGGCAGCCGCTTCAACGAGAAACCCTACTTCCAGGCGCAGCCGGGCGCACAGAATGCGCCGACGGTGAACTTCTCGCCATGACCGACGCAGAGCGCCGCCGAATCGCCGCCGCCATCGCCCAGGCGGAAGATGGGACGACCGGGCGTATCGCCGTTCGAGAAATCTTTGATGCCGACGTTGATGCCCTCGAGCGGGCGAAGCGCGAGTTCCATAACATCGGCTTACACCGGTCGGGGCAGGCGAACGGTGCGCTGATCCTCGTTGCGCCGAAAGCGCGACGATTTGCCGTCGTCGGCGACCGCGCGTTGCACGCGCGCGTTGGCGACGCGTTTTGGGGCAGCGTTGTCAGCGAAAGCAGCAGGCATTTTGCGGGCGGTGCCATTGCGGACGGTGTAATCGCTGCCGTCCAACGCATCGGCGAGGCGCTGAAGGCCCACTTCGCGCAGCCGGCGTCGGATCGAGCGCAATGACGACGCGCGTTTATGCCGCGCTGCTGATTTTACTCGCGTTTGGCGGAGGCGCTGCGGCGGCTGCGGCGGAGTTCCAAGTTCCGACTAAGCCGACGCAGTTCGTAACCGATAACGTCAACGCGCTTTCGAGCGGCACGCGGAGTTCCGTGGACGGCGAGCTGCGCGCGTACGAACAGGCGACCGGCCACCAAGTCATCGTGTGGATCGGCGATACGACGGGCGACGTCCCACTGGAAACGTTCACGACCGAGACGGCCCACGAATGGAAAGTCGGACGGCGCGGCCACGACGACGGCGCGATTCTGTTCCTCTTCATGAAGGATCATCATATTCGCATCGAGGTCGGCTACGGTCTCGAAAGCTCGTTAACGGATGCCGATTCCTATCGAATCATTCAAGACGTCATCCGGCCGCGGATGCGCGCCGGCAACGTGGACGCCGCCGTTTCGAGCGGCGTCGCGGCAATGATCAAAACGATCACGCCGTCGTATTCGGCGGTTTCACCACCGCCTTCAGCATCTGAAAACACCGCACCGCCCGTCGTGGGCGGAATCGTCATCGCGTTCTTTGCGATGTTTGCTCTGTTCATGGCGTTCATCGCCGTGATGATCGTGGTGCGTATTATCGGAGCAATCCGGTACGGCTATCTCGTTCTGCGCGAGGGGCCTAAGAAGGCGAAAGCAGACATGAAGAACTGGGCGTTCGCCGGCGGAGCGACCGGCGGGTTCATCGGCTCGGCCTTTAGCGGCGGCGGTGGCGGCGACGACTTTGGCGGCGGTGACTTTTCGGGAGGTGGCGGCGATTTCGGAGGCGGCGGCGCTTCGGGCAGCTGGTGATCTACGACGTCTTAATATCGGCGGGCCACGAAGGGCGGCCGGCAAGTTGCGCGCGCTTTCCCCAACACCACTGTAATCTCGGTGCGGCCGGCGAACGCGCGTGGACGCCGGTTGTGGCCGATGCCGCTGCTAAGATCCTGCGCAGCCACGGCGTGAGTGTTGTGCGGCTTCCCGCCGATTTTTCCGGGCGCTATCAAGTCGATGCGGCGATCTACATTCACTTCGACGGATCAGATCCGCCGTGCGGCAGTCGAGCGTCGGTCGGGTATCCAAACAAGAATGATGCGGTTGCAGCGCAAGCATGGCGCACGCTCTATCAAGGGTACTGGCCGTTCGGATTTCAGCCGGACAACTTTACGACGAGCTTGCACCAATATTACGCGTACAAACAAGTTGTTGCGCGCGATGCAAACCTAGTGCTCGAGCTCGGCGAAATAACGTGCCCCGCGCAGCATGCGTGGCTTGCACCACGTTTGCAATGGGAGGGCGCATTGCTGGCATATTATCTGAGCGCGCTCATTAAAAAAGGCAACGTACCCAAGCCGTAGACGCGCCGGAATCGCAAAGCGCGACCGAGAAAAAGCGGCAATGGCTCGTGCGCTGCAAGAGAACGAGCGCAACGACGTGGGCGCTTTCGCTCCGATCGAACGCCCGCGCGTGGGCGCGCGCTTGGCTGCGTCGGCAAGCTATCCAATCACGCTGATCGTCGCCCCCGCCGGCTACGGGAAGTCGGTCATACTTCGGCAATATTTTAGGCGCCTAAGCAGCCCGCCGCTGCGATTTGCACTTCGTGCCGAGCACGCGACGCTTCTCGGCTTTCTTCGCGGGCTAATTGAAGCACTCGGCGAGCAAGCACCACATGCGATGGCGGCGCTGGCCGACGCCTTTGAGCGCAGCACCACATCTCCGAATCGCGCCGCAGATCTCGCCCGATGGATGCACGCGCATTTGGAAACGTTTGCCGGGGTGGTGGCAATCGACGACCTGCACGTCGCCGATGCCGACGCAGCGATTGCAGAGTTCTTGGTCGCACTGATCGAGCGCACCAAGGGCAGCGTGCGGTGGATTCTGGCCACCCGCTCGACGGGCGGGTTGCCCGTTGGCACCTGGCTGGCATATCGCGACGCCGACTTCCCGATCGACGAACAAATTCTGCGATTCACGTTTGACGAGGCTCGCGAAGCCGCGGATCGGCTGCGCCTTTCGATCGGGGACGAGGAGTTGGGCGAGCTGCTCGACTTGACGGAA
The DNA here is from genome assembly GCA_019247395.1 of Vulcanimicrobiota bacterium. Classification (GTDB taxonomy): domain Bacteria; phylum Vulcanimicrobiota; class Vulcanimicrobiia; order Vulcanimicrobiales; family Vulcanimicrobiaceae; genus Cybelea. The sequence continues at coordinate 2,958 of JAFAOZ010000129.1, forward strand.
GGCTGGCCTGCGGCGCTGAGTTTCGCGCTCCATTCGTCCACGAGATCGAGCGAACTTCGCAACGTTTCGGCGCTGACGCGCGAGATGATCTATCGGCTTTTGGCCGAGCAGATCTACGCTGCGCTCAGTGACGACGAGCGCGCTTTGCTGGACGTCGCCATCGCGCTTCCGGTCATGGAGGTCGCCGTGTTGGAACGCGCAGGCTTCGATACCGCGTTGCCGACGCTCGAGCGCCTTCGCGAGCGAACGTCCTTTATTTATAGCGAAGCACCCGGCGTCTATCAGTGCCACGACCTTTTTCGAGAGTTTCTGCGACGGCAGACCGCTTTGGGCGGCAAGCGCTCTCAGCAAGCGGTTCACGCTCAGGCGGCTAAAGCGTTAGAAGCGCACGGGGACATCGAACATGCAATCGCGGCCTACGTCAACGCCGAGTGCGTTACGGACGTCGTGCGCCTATTGGAAGCGCACGGTTTCGAGTTCTTGGAGCGTGCCCGCGCCGACGTAATCGCCCGCGCAATTGACTCGCTCGACGAAAAGACACGGCGCGAAAATGCCACAATTCTCGGACTTCAGGGCGCGCTCCACGCCACCGCCGGTAAGTTCGCGCGCGCCGAATCGCTTTTTCGGCGAGCCTTAGTCGTTGGAAAAGACGATCGCGAGCTGGTTGCGACAGTGAGCCTACGCTTAGCATCAATGTTGGCTAATGAACGACGAGATGCCACCGAACTGCTAAACGTCGTAGGAGACGATGGCCAACAAAGCGCGTCGCGCCGAGTGGAAGCCCTTTCGCTGATTGCGGCTCAACGCGCGGTTGCAGGAGATTCCGTTGCAGCCCGGGCCGCTGTGCATGACGCAGAAGCACTGTTGGGCCAAGTCGAGTCGGATTCTGTGCGGGCGCGGTGCCTTCATCACATTGGCATTGCGTTTCACTATTTGAGATCCGCAAAGCTAGCGTTTGAAGTTTTAACACAATCTGCGGAGCTGGCGGCTGACCTGCATCTATATGGCATCGCAAGCCGAGCTAACGCCGTTCTTTCTAACCTCGCGTTGCACGAGCGAGACGACGTAGCGCTACAGCTTGAGTATGCTGAGGCTGCCGCCGTGGCAGCCACGAAGGCAGGCGATGCCTTCGCGCTTCAGACGGCACTCTTGCAAATGCTGGGCGCCCTCATGAGGCAAGGAGAAATCGAAAAAAGTATTAGTATTGAGCAGCAGCTCACATTAGCAAAAAAATCAGATTTGGTCGGTCGCTACCTTGCTATCTTTAGATCGCAACGATTGGCATGGGAAGGTCGATTTTCCGAAGCGCACACTTTAGTCGCGTCATATTGGGCAGAGTTGCCATACGATTTCGACCGCCTGGTAGTTGGAAGCCAATACGCGTTATTTCTGGCATTGGACTCCAAAAATGACGCATCAAAGCGTATTTTGAAAGAGATGTCCGCGGCAATTAACACGATCTCGGCGGAGGGCATCTTTCGGAGTCGGTCAGTCGCTGTATCGATAAGCCTCTGTGCGCTGGCGGAAGCCGCAAATAAGCGAATGTCGCAAACCGACCGTCTACTGGGAAAGATACGAGTAAATGGTGACGGATTTGTCGCCTCGGTCAAGGAAGTTGCTGATCTAATTGTGTCGCGGCTGCGTCATTCAGGCGGCAGCGAGGAGCATACGCGTCAAAGCATAGCTGGCATTGAGAGAGCCGGATATGCGGACGTAGCCCTGCTACTTCAAGCTGTAGATCGAGCATTAGCCGCCTGCATCGTGGAGGTGCGTTCGAGCCAGCTTACTGCTGCAGAAGTCGAAACGCTTCAGTTGCTTAGCAGGGGATTGACGCCGAAACAAATCGCCTTGCGCAAAGACAGAAGCGTGTATACGGTCCGCGTTCATATCGCGAATGCGATTGCGAAACTGCGCTGTCACGGCCGTTCGGAGGCTATCTCGGCGGCACAGCGGATGGGACTCCTTTAGCGGTCGTACGGATCTAGTCAATGTTAGTTAGGGACAGTGTTGGCGGCGAAGCGCACACTATGGCTAGATAGCACTCCACTGAGAGGAATGGCCATGCTGAGCTTTATCGTCGGTCTAGTGTTGGCCCTAGCGTTTACTCCGCCCGATCCCCTGATGTAGGGGCAAATTTAGCCCAGACCCCGGAGTTGTGCGCCACCCAGTTGGCACTCGTCCATGCGAAATTGGTAGCATGGACGAGTACCTCATCGGGGCGGGGGCACTTCTGACGGCTGGGCCGGAGGGGTCGATCACGGCCGCGAGCCTGCATGCGCAGATGGCGCCGGCTCTGGCTGGGGAGGTCGAGGCAGCGCTGGTGGACTTCGAGGCGAGCCGGCTCGCTGAGGTCTCGCGCCTCCTTATAGTTGCATCGGGCTGGAGGGGGCCGCAGTTTCGCAGCGCCGTCGTGCAAAGGCTCCTTGCTCAGCGGCAATGTGAGTTGGCAGACGTGGTTCTAACGCTGGCCGAGGCGACCGGCGCGCGGAATATTCACCTTTTTGCTCGGTGGCGGCCGGATGAAGCGACCGGCGTTCGCCTCGCCGAGCGCGGCGTCAGCATCGTCGCCCATCCCCTTGAAGTGATCGGTCAGGCAGCTCTGGTCTGCGGGCAAAGGCTGGAGCGGTGGCGCCCGCCGGTTCGCGCCGCCTGACCCTTCGACAGGCTCAGGGTGACACAGTGAGGCTCAGGGTGACACAGTGGGGCTCAGGGCGACACAGTTGGCTCTCAGGGTGGCAAAGCACGATGCTGCGTAGAAATGCAAATTATGCCGAACGCCCGCGTTGCGGTCATCGACGACGACCGCATGGTACGGGAGATGTTAGAACTTGGACTCTCCCGCGAAGGCTACGAGGTCCGGACCGCGATGGACGGTCTAGCCGCGCTGGAGCTCGTCAAGGTCTTCGATCCAGAGCTCATCGTCCTCGACATCATGATGCCCAAGATCGACGGGGTGACGCTACTCCCGCGGCTTCGCGAAATCACGCAGGCGCCGATCCTCATGCTCACCGCCAAGGGCGGGACCGAAGAAAAGGTTCGGTCGCTCAGTTCGGGGGCCGATGATTATCTCGTAAAGCCGTTCGTCTTCGAAGAGCTCATTGCGCGACTTCAGGCCAAGCTGCGTCGCCCGCAGCTGATCGAAGAGAACGTGTTGCGGTGGCGCGACATCTCGATCAATCCGGCGACGCGCGAGGCGTGGCGCGGGAAGGATCCGCTTGAGTTCACTCAGCGCGAATTCGATCTGCTCGAAGTTTTTATGCGCGAGCCACGGCGCGTCTTCAGCAAGGACCACTTGCTCGAAATCGTGTGGGGACACGATTTTGAAGGCGGCCCTAATATCGTCGAAACGTACATATCGTACTTGCGCGGGAAGGTAGACCGCCCAGCAGAGCCGGGCTCGTTCATTCGAACGGTTCGCGGCGTCGGCTATGGGCTGTCGCAATAGCGGCGCCCACATAACATGAAGCTCGCAGCGCGACTCTCCGCCCTTTACGCTGCGCTGCTCGGCGTGACCGTCGTCATCGTCATTCTCGCATCGTCAGTTGCGCTCGTTTTCGAGCTGTGGCAATTCTCCGGCGACGTCATGATCGCCAAGCACGAAGAGGCGCGCATTCTCGTCGATCAATATCGGCGCGAAGGAATGACGCTCTCGCAAGCGGCCCCCGAAATCGTCAGCGCGCTCGGCGGCATCGGGTTACGCGTAGCGGTTTACGATTTGAAAGGCCGCTATCTGGCGGGCGATAAGACGCTGCCGCGAAAAACGCTGTCTGCCGTCGTTGCCGCCGGAGGAATGGAACACTTCATCCCGCCCTCCATGCGCGGGCACCGTAATGCTTTTCCGCCCCTGCCGCCCGATGCAACGCGTCTCGAGCCGCTATCGTTGACCTCTGTGGAAGGCGGATACGTCGGTTTTGCGCCGTCCATTCCACTGGTGCTGGTGTCACTAGCGCCCTATTGGCGGATCGTGCTGACGATTGCGTTGGGTGCGATTTTGCTGTCGTGGTTCGTCGGGCGCCACTTCGCTCAGCAGTCGCTGCGGCCGATCAATGAAGTCAGCGATTCGCTTCGAGCGCTCGCAGATGGCGACTACACGCAGCGCCGTTTCGTCATGGCCGGCGGCGACGAAATAGCATCGCTCACCGCGGCGTTCAACGATGCCGTTGAGAGCGTCGCTGCAGCGATGGATCATCGCCGGCAAGCCGAGGAGCACATGCGACAGTTTGCCGCCGATGCCTCGCACGAGCTGCGTACGCCGCTGACGGTCATCGCCGGCTATATTGACGTGCTTCGCCGCGGCGCCATCGAAGAGCCGCGCATCGCGCGGCAGATTCTCGCAACCATGTCGCTCGAAAAGGAGCACATGCGCGGGCTGATCGACCGGCTGATGCGGCTCGCGCGTCTCGACTCCGAAGCGCCACCGATTGTCGAGGATGTCGACGTCGTCGAGCTGCTGCGCAGTCAAGTCGAAGCGGCCCGCCGGCTGGACGATCGCCGAACGATCGACTACAGCGTTGACGGCGTTCGCACGATTGCTGCCGATC
>JAFAOZ010000176.1 GCA_019247395.1 Vulcanimicrobiota bacterium
TGCCGCCGCCGGCAACGTAGCGGCTTCCCACGGCCAATCCATACGCGCCGGATTCAAGCGCCGCAACCATCTTTGGCAGCGCATTCGGATCGTGACTAAAATCGGCATCCATCGCACCCAGCGCCACCGATTGCGATCGCGCGACGCCCCAGCCGTCGATGACGGCGCTCGAGAGCCCGAGCTTACCTGAGCGGTGCAGGCAGCGCACCGGCATGGTACTCGATAGCCCTTCGACGATAGCACCGGTTCCGTCGGGCGAGTTATCGTCGACGACGATGATCTCTCCATCGAGCGAATTCGCGCGAAAGACGCCGTCGAGCGCGCCGAGCAATTTACCGATGCCGGCAGCTTCGTTGTAGGTTGGAATGACGATTGAAAAGGGGAGCGGCATCGAATCGCTGATTCTACGACGCGAGGGCGCCAATCACCGCCAGCAGCGCCAGCGCGGCCGTATCGGTGCGCAAAATGCGGGGTCCGAGCGAGATCGCGGTCGCCCCCCGCTCGAGCGCCGCAGCCGCCTCTGCGTGGCTGAAGCCGCCTTCGGGCCCGACGATTGCCAGCACCTCGCCGCGCGCCGGAAGCAGCGAAAGAACCGCATCGCGCAGTGCCTGCGGCGGCGCGAGCTCCCACGCAAAGAGCACGACGTCATACTCGTCAAACGTTGAGAGCAGCGCATCGTAGGAGAGCGGGTCTGCTACGAGCGGCACGTCGTGACGCCCGCTCTGCTGCGCCGCACTTCGCGCGAGCCGGCGCCACCGGGCAAGTTTTTCGTCGCCCACGCTGCGGCCGATCGTTCGTTCGCAAAAGAACGGAACGACGGCACGCGCGCCGAGTTCGGTACCTTTTTCGACGACGAAGTCCATGCGCTGCCCTTTGGGGACGGCCTGTGCGACGTCGACGTACAGTGACGTGGGCCTGGTTCGCTCGTCGCGTTTCTCGAGCAGTCGTGCGGTGACGGAACGGCCGACCGCTTCAATCTCGGCATCAAATTCGGTCGCGGCCGCATCGATAACTTCGATGCGTTCGCCGGCGGACAAGCGCAGGACGTGGGCGATTTTATGCGCGTCGCTTCCACCGATCTCGATCACGCCACCGGTTTCGCCCGTTCGCTCGATGAAGAAACGGCGCGCCGCGCCGGCCGAGCTATGCGTCACTCCGGGCGAAACGCATCCTTGACGCGATCGAAGAAGGTGCGCTCGCCGACCGCGTCGCCGCCGGCCTCGGCGTACGCTTCGAGCAGCTCACGCTGGCGACGCGAGAGCTTCGTTGGAACCACGACGTGGACGGTCACGTGATGATCGCCGCGCGTTGCGCCGCGCACGGTGGGCATACCGTATCCTCGCAACCGAAGCGTCGTTCCCGATTGCGTGCCCGGCGGCAGCGTTAGATCGACATCGCCGGCGAGCGACGGCACTTCGATCGTGCCGCCCAACGTCGCTTCGGTAAAACTGACCGGCACGTCGACGAACGTATCGCGCCCCTCGCGACGGAAGAGCCGATGCGGTTCAATCCGCAAATACACGTAGAGATCTCCGGCCGGTCCGCCGCGCGTTCCGCCCTCGCCGCTGCCGGCGATTCGAATGCGCGAGCCGTCGTCGACGCCCGCCGGTACGGTGACGGTTAGCCGCGTCTCGGTTTCGGCGCGCCCCGCCCCGCCGCAGCTCGTGCACGGATTGGGAATGACGTGTCCGTCGCCGCCGCACCGGCTGCACGGACCCTGCGTCACAATCTGGCCGAGCGGCGTTTGGCGCGTCGTTCGTACCATCCCGCTGCCGCCGCATCGATCGCACGGCACGACGATGGTGCCGGGTTGCGCGCCGCTGCCTTTACAGGTTTCGCAGTGAGCCATACGATCGAAGACGATATCTTTGGTCGTGCCCGCAAAGGCTTCTTCGAGCATAATCTCGACGTCATATCGCAGATCGGCGCCGCGTTCGGGGCCGGCACGCCGCGTCTGCGTGCCGCCGCGCACATTACCGAAAAACATGTCGAAGATGTCGCCGAAACCGGCCTGCCCGAATCCAAAATCGCCCATGCCCGCAGACGAACCGTTGCCGACGGAACCGAACCGGTCGTACTGCGCACGCTTGCGGGGATCGGAAAGCACTTCGTACGCTTCGTTGATCTCCTTGAACTGATGCTCGGCTTTCGATTTGTCGTGCGCGACGTCGGGATGATGCTTGCGCGCGAGAGCGCGGTAAGCTTGCTTTATCTCGTCCCCGGATGCGTCTCGCGAGACGCCGAGGATTTCATAGTAATCCTGGGTGGGCATGCTCGATATTGTCGTTAGGCTTGCGGTATGTCGTCGACGTCCGAGAGCCGCTGGCTGAGCGTCTCTGCGGTGCCTGAGGCGAGCGCCAGCAATCGCGCGTAAGGCATGCGGCGCGGTCCTAAAATGGAAAGCATACCGAACGCGTGCGAGCCGAACCGGTACGGTACCGTGACGACCGATAGATCGGAGAGTTCCTCACTGCCGAGCTCGTGACCGATTTTGACACTCGCCGCTTCGGCGTTCATCGCGTCGGAAACGATCTGATACAACGTCTTTTGCTCTTCGACGATGCGCAGAATGGACCGCAGCTTGCGAAGGTCTTGAAACTCCGGCTGGTCGAGCAGATTCTGCGCGCCGGCCGCGGCGATGTTCGGGAGTTCGCTCGAGCGCGCGGAGGCAACCGCCGCAACGACGGCGTTGCGCAAGTCGTCCGAGACGCTCGCTTCGTGCGCCGCCCGAGCGACTTCGTTCTCGGTAACGTCCCACAGCGCGCGGTTTGCCAGGCGCGCGTTGAGCGCGTTTGAGAAACGCGTCAGATCGTCGGGCTGCACTTCGGCGCCCAGCTCGAACAGGCTCTGCGCCGTCACGCCGAGCGAGGTCACCACAATCGCCACCCCGGTATGGGGCG
>JAFAOZ010000225.1 GCA_019247395.1 Vulcanimicrobiota bacterium
GTAACTTTCGCGTGCTCGTTCGATTGCATCGGCAGATCGTAGACGTTCAAACTGCCGTCGCCCGAGTCGAGCGCGTAATACGAGTAGCGGTACGGATCGGCAATCAGCGCGCCGATCAGCGTATCGACGTGCGCGTTGGGAAAGCGCCCCACCGTCGGATTGAACGGCTGCGGAAACTGCGCCGTCACGTTGACCGGCGGCGATGGCGGCGAACCCGGTTTGGGTGAATGCAGCTGCCCGAAATACTGTCCGAGCAAGAGTGAGGGCGCATTGGGCGCCGTGGGCGGCCACTGGGTGGAATCGATGATGTCGGCTTGCGCCAGATCCAGCCCCATCGAGCTTGGCGGTTTGGCGTAGGGGAAGCTGATTTTAAAGAGCCGCGAGCGCGTCGACGAGCTTGCATAGACGTAGAGCGCCGCGTTGACGTCGAAGCGCGCCTGCACCAGCGTCGTGAAGTGGGCCGTCTTGGAGCCGGGCGCGCCAAAGCCGATCGTCACCGCCGCCACGCTGTGACGCGTGAGCGGCGCGCGCACTTCGGAAACTTGCGCACCCAAGTTATTGAGCAGCCACAAATTTTCGTTGGGGTCGTACTCTATGTCGACTAAATCGGCGCCGAACGGACCCACCTCGGTGATCGCCGGCGTCAGCTTGAGCTTCAGCGACGCACGCGCGGGCGCAAACGAGACGATCGGCGCTTTGAAGATCCGGATCTGCTGCGGGCTTCCCAAGGCGACGTTGCCGTACTGATCGGCGGCAATCACCGGCGCAACACCTAAGCCCGGCCATTCGGTGAGCGAGAGCACGGGTTTAGAGCCGGCCGAGAGTGGCAGCCGGTAGGCGTAAAACATGCCGTTGTGGTCGACGTAGAGCAGTTTGGCCGCCGGCGTTGCCGTCGGCGGAGGCGGGATGGGGTTGGTAATCGGCGCCGGGCCGCTGACCCCGCCGCATCCAACGCCGGCAATCGCCGCCGCGATGAGCAGGGTAAAGAGCAACGCCGGCGACTTCATCGATCCAAGCTCCCAAAGAGCGGCCCCGCGCAGCTGCCGCTGGGGCACTTGGTATCGTACAGAAAGAGCGACAGACGCGCGATGTTGTGATACGGCAGCGCGTTATGCCGGTCGAAGACGTCGATCTGCGACGGCGTCACCGTCCCAACCGGCGAACCGGCGCTCCCGGCGTAGCCGCCGATGTCGGTAACACGCGTGCCAAGCGACACCGTCGTCACCGTACCGAACCGCGCGCTGCCGCGCTGTTTGAAATCCGAATGCGTCGATGCGCGAAAGGTGCCGAAGCTCTCCTGCAGTTTTGAGGGCGCCGCGTTGTAGAGCGAGAGCGATGCGGAGCCGGAGCTCGCGGGCTCTTCAAAGGCAAGCACCTGATACTTGGGATAGCTGCCCACGACCACCAGCGTATAGCTCTTGCCTGCCGTTAACGCCGTCGTCTGCAATGGGCCGACAGCATAGCCGGCTTCAACGCGCGCCACCAGTGAAAGCGCGCCGGCCGTCACGTTGACGAACGACGTCATGCTGCCGTAATAGAAGTTCTGCGTAACGGTTTGGTTATTCATTTGCAGATAGCACGGAGTGCTCGGTCCGGGACAGAGCTGTTGCGGCACGCCGCCGATGAGCGTCTCCAGCGACGGCGCACCGTCGGCGAAGCGCACGCGCGCCGTTCCCGGCTGCGATGGAATCGTGCTCGACGACGAGCTCGAACCTCCGCAGCCCGACGCAAGCAGCGCGACGAGCGCAGAAAAAATACGCCGATTATATACGTTCATTAATACCTATCAACGAATTGTTTGTTATCCGGTCTTGCGCGCGCCGAATGGGCATCGGCGCGCGCAAGCTTTTTTTTGCGCCTACTGCAAGCAGGCGGTCTGACTGGAGTTACCGTTGTATGCGTTGAGAACCGCGGTTCGAATGGATTTCGAAAGCGGGATGTATTCGAGCTTATTGATGACTAAGTTTGCTGAGTTCGACTCGAGGTACGTAATCAGTTTTTGCTTATCCGAGAGATGGACACCATTGTTCTGACCGTAGAAGAGTAGGTAGTTGATGCCGACGATCGGGTACGACCCGGACGGCGGAGAGACGTAGGCGGTCGCGGGAATGTAGAGCTGGCACCACGGCGTGCTCGAGCCGAGCGGATTTCCATCGTTGCCCTCGCCGTACTGAATGGCGGAGGCACCGATCCCTGCGAAGGCTTTCACCAGCGTCGTTTTGTTCGCGGGATTAATGAAAATCGCGCTCTTCTTCTTCTTATTCCAGCCATTTTGCAGCCACGCTTGACTGAGTTTCGGGCTCGCCGACTTCACGTAACCGCCGGTTACGTAACCGGTGGAGTACGCGGTGCTTTGAACGGCGGCAATGATGCCCGGATCACCGACCTCGCCGATGAAGTTCGGATTGGGGTCTCCCGACGAACCGGGACCATTCCACGTGCTGTTCACGGTGAAGGTCCATGCAGCGCTGCGGCTAGAGCTCTGGTATGGAGGCTGATTGTACGGCGCAGTCCAGGTGACGTTGCACG
>JAFAOZ010000023.1 GCA_019247395.1 Vulcanimicrobiota bacterium
TGCAGCACCAGCACTTGTGCGTCGCATTGCGGTCCCGATCCGATGCCGATCGTCGGAATCGATAAAAGCTCGGTAATCTCGCGGGAGATTTCGTAGTCGACGACCTCGAGCACGATTGCGTAGGCGCCGGCGACTTCGACCGAGCGCGCGTCGTCGATCAGCCGGTCGCGATGCGTGCGCATCTTGAATCCGGGGCCGAGCCCGGCGGTCTGTGGCGTGACGCCGATGTGACCGACGACCGGGATCCCCGCGCCGGTGATGGCACGAATGCGCTCGGCCTGGTCGCGGCCGCCCTCGAGTTTGACCGAGCACGCCCCGCCTTCTTTGACGAGTCGAATCGCGGAGCGCAAGGCGTCTTCGTTGCTGACTTGATACGAGCCAAACGGCATGTCGGCCATGATGTGCGCCCGCGTCGTGCCGCGTGCGACGGCCTGGGTGTGGTAGATAATGCTCTCCAGCGTTACCGGCGTCGTCTCGTCGAAGCCGAGCACGACGTTGCCGACGCTGTCGCCGACCAACACGATATCGATGCCCGCCGCTTCGACGAACTGGGCGAATGGCGCGTCGTACGCGGTCGCGACCGGGAAATGCGCCTTACCCTTGCGCCGCTTGATGGCGCCGGCGGTAACGCGCCGAATCGCCGGGTTCTTTTCCGGCTCGTACGGGCGCGCGCTCTCGCGGGCATGACTCGGCCCATTGTCACTCTGAGCTCGTCGAAGAGTCAGGCGTGAACCTCGCTCGCGCGCGCGCCGTTGGAGTGACCATCCCCCTGCGTCGTGCGCGCATTTGCCAGCGATTCAGCCAGCGCAACGAAGGCGCGGACGGGCGTTCCCGTCGGTCCTTTCGCCTGCCACGGGGAATCGTTGTCGAGATAGGCCGTGCCGGCGATGTCGAGATGGATCCACGGCGTGGTATCGACGAACTCGCGCAAGAACGCGCCCGCGGTGAGCGTGCCCGCGGGCCGGCCCCCCGTGTTCTTGAGATCCGCAATGTCGCTCTTCATCGCGCTCGTGTAATCGTCGTAATACGGCATCTGCCAATAGCGCTCGCCGGTGGGCTTTGCCGACGATAAGAACTCCGCGGCGAAGGCATCGTCGTTGGTTATCGCCGCGGATGCGGCGTGTCCGAGCGCGATGACGCAGGCGCCCGTGAGGGTTGCTGCGTCCACGATCTTCGTCGCGCCCAATTTATTGGCATAACAGAGCGCGTCTGCCAGGATGAGACGCCCTTCGGCGTCGGTGTTGATGACTTCAATCGTCTTGCCGTTCATCGCCTTGACGATATCGCCGGGCTTCGTCGCTTTGCCGCCGGGCATGTTCTCCGTCGCGGGCACGATGCCGACGACGTTGAGCTTCGGCTTCACGCGCGCCAGCGCGCTCATCGCGGCGATGACGCCGGCGCCGCCCGACATATCGTACTTCATCTCTTCCATTCGCTCGGCAGGCTTGATCGAGATGCAACCGCTGTCGAAGGTAATGCCTTTGCCCACGAGCGCGAGCAGCTCTTTGCTCGATGGATCGCCGTTATAGCGCAGAACGATGAACTTCGGCGGCTGGCTACTGCCTTGTGCCACCGACAAGAACGAGCCCATGCCTTCACGGCGCGCTTGCTCTTCATCTAATACGGTGATCTCGAGGCCGCCTTCGCGGGCCACCTTCGATGCCTCTTCGGCTAGGTGCGTCGGCGTCATGTCGTTCGCCGGCGTGACCGCAAGCCGGCGCGCCAAATTGACCGCTTCGCCAAGCGCCGTGCCGCGCGTCACACCGCGCTCGAGTGCCGACGCGTCGAAATCGTGGCTGAGCAGCGAGACCTCTCGCGTGGCGAGCCGCCGCTCGGGACGCTCCTGGTAGAGCGTGGTGTCAAAGCTTCCGGTGATGACACCTTCGGCAACGAACGACGCGCAAACGGCTTCCTGTCCGGCTGCGATCGAAGGTAGCGCGATGGCAATTTTCTCGACGTTGCGGCGGCCGAGGTAACGTACGGCCGTTCCGGCGTAGCGCGCGAGCAGGTGCGGCTCAAAGTCCTTTTGCTCGCCAAGTGAGATTGCGAGAACCCGGCGGAAGGGACGATCCTTCGCATAGATGAGGACGTGCTCGCCCAGTTTTCCGCGAATATCGCCCGCGGCGAGCGCATCGGCGATCACGCCGCCGATCGCTGAATCGATTTGGGCGGCGATGCCTTCGAGCGGCGCCTCGGAGAAGAAGGGCACGACGAGTGCGCCGGCGCTGACGGCGCTCGGGTCGTCAGCGGTCAGATTGACTTGCATGGTGGACCTTTCAAACGGTGAACTACTGCCAGCCTATGGCGGAAAGCTTAGAGAATCCTCGTTCGGCGCAAAAAGCCGGCGCAGTCGACCGCTACAGTGAAGCGGGTGTTGACGTCGCTGCAGGCAACGAAGCCGTCGCGCGTTACCGTGACGTTCTCGGCGAATGGCGCCACCCGGCGCAGCTCGATGCGATCGGCGGCTTCGCGGGCGTCTTTCGGTTGCCCGGTGAATCCGACACCGCGCTCGTCGCTTCGACCGACGGTGTGGGAACGAAGTTGCTCATTGCCGGCGAATTGGAGCGTTATGACGGCGTCGGTCGCGATCTCGTCCATCACTGCATCAACGACATCCTGGTCTGCAGCGCGACCCCGCTCTTCTTTTTAGACTACCTCGCGGTCGGAAAGCTTCGGCCAGACGTCGCGGCGGAGATCGTCCGCAGCTGCGCGCTGGCGTGCCGCGCGCACGATTGCGCGCTGCTTGGCGGAGAAACCGCCGAGATGCCGGGGCTATACGCTCGCGATCATTTCGACCTGGCGGGGACGATCGTGGGAATGGTTAACGTCGACACGCTTCCCGACCCCGAATCCGTCGAAGCCGGTGACGCAATCATCGGTCTTCCAGCGGTAGGGCTACATACCAACGGCTACTCGCTTGCCCGCGCGCTCATACCACGTGCGCAGTGGGACGACCGCTTCGCAGAGCGCACGTATGCCGACGCGCTCTTAGAAGAGCATCCGTCGTATTATCGCGCCGTGCGCGCGATCGAAGCGGTCGCGACGGTCAAGGCAATGGCGCACATCACCGGCGGCGGATTGTTGGAAAACGTTCCGCGGACGTTGCCGTTAAATGCAAAGGCAATATTCGAACAGCAACGTTGGTCCGTGCCGCCGATCATGCGCGAGCTGATCCGCCGCGGTGACCTCGGCGTTGAGGAGCGCTATCGCGTCTTCAACATGGGCGTCGGATACACGTTGGTCGTGCCGCTTCCGGATGCGCCGGCCGCACTTGCAGCCGCGCCGGGCGCCAAGGTCGTGGGCTGGATCGAGTCGCGAACGGGCGACGGTCCTCAAGTTATTATTCACCCGTCTCGCGACGACGCATGAACGACGTCATTGCGTCATTGAAAGATGCCGTTGATGCGGAGTCACCTCGCGAACAACGGGCCGCGGCTGCTGCCCATTTAGTTCGAATTGCTCGCGGCTATCGTTGGGTCGGCATCTATGATGTCGGAGATGACGACGTTACATTGATCGGCGAAGCCGGTAGCCCATCGAGTGAACGCGTTCGGCCTTCGCTCGACGAGCGGTCCTTCGCCCGCGTTCTGGAAACCAGGCGCGCGATAGTCGATAGAGGAGACGCTGTAGCGCCGGTGCTTGGGGCCGAGAGCGGCATCGTGATCGGTACGCTTGACATCGAAATCGCGCCGACGGACGTCCTGGGCGTAAAGGACATTGATTTTTTAGAGGACTGCGCCGCCGCCTTACGCCCACTGTATGACTAGCCTCAATGTCATCCTGAGCGAAGCGCGTCATCCAAATTGTGTCATCCTGAGCGAAGCGCGCCATCCAAATCGTGTCATCCCAAGCGAAGCGCGCCATCCAAATCGTGTCATCCTGAGCGAAGCGCCGTAGGCGCGTAGTCGAAGGACGAAGGACGAAGGACGAAAGATGACTCGCTCGCAACAGTCGCTCTTCAACCTTGTCGTCGATCTGCACCAATCATTTGACGTTGCCCCGATTGGCGGCATTGATGTCAGCGAGGCTGAACGTGCCGACGACCGGACGCTGGCGTGGATCGACGAGATTTTCGGTGGCTGGTGGAGCTCCGAAGCCTTCGCGGGATCCAACGTTATCGCCCGACGCGACGGCAACCCCATCGCGTTTACTACGATGGATCGTTCCGGTTTGGAATTCGCGTGGCT
>JAFAOZ010000075.1 GCA_019247395.1 Vulcanimicrobiota bacterium
GCACTGCGGCCCCTTAACCCTTCTTCACACCGAAAACGCTAGAAAGCCATGCCGGGAGCGCCCCACGCTCCCGGCCATTGCGGTTTCCTGTTGTTAGCCTCCCAATGCCCGCTGCCCGACGACGCGCCCAACGGGTGGGGTCGTGTCCTTGCCGTTGCCCCAGATGCCGTTGAAGCTATTGTTGTCGTCGTTGAACCAGAACGAGAACCAGCCCGAGCCGGTCGGCCCGCTCCAGGTCGCGCGCACTTTGTCCTTCGCGCGGAACTTGCCGTTAAGGATAATCGGTCCGGCGTGGCAGACGACGGTCGGGCCTGATTCCGTGCACTTCATCGCACCGACGAAGGCAGTCGGGCCGCCGGCGCCCTTAACGTTCCACGTTCCGGCCGCGGTGATGGGCGACGGCGGCAGGACCTTATTGCCGACGAACGATCCGTTTGCGGCACGCCCATTGTAGCCCCAGGTTCCGTTGAAGCTATGGCCGTTGGGCGAGACGTAGACCGTCAGCCAGCCGGCGCCGCCCGGGCCGTGCCACTTGCCGTTAATCTGCGTGTCGTTGACGAATGTGCCCGTGAATCCGTTGCCGTTCGCAGCGTTGCTCCCGACGATCCCCATTCCGGACTGGCTCAGCGTGATCGTGGAGGTCGAGGTGCCGTTCGCACCGGTTTGCTGAACCGACCAGGTGCCGGTGACGCTGGGTGGCGCGGCCCATCCCGCGATCGTCGACACCGCCAGCAATACGGCGCCGGAAAAAAGTGAAGTAACAAGACGTTTCATTCATACTCTCCTTCGGCGTCTAGCTTATCATGCGAGGCCTAAGAGCCACTATCCGAAAACGGCATCTTGCTGACCTATCCTGCGATTTTCGGATAGGCAAATTGAACGCTCTTAAAGTAGACTAGGTTATTCAGTGAGCACGGCACAAACCGCGGCGGCGTCCCCCGCAGCATCGAAAACGGCGGTCTCCCCGCTCGAGATCTTCGTCACGTTCTTAATCATCGGCGCTACCAGCTTCGGCGGTGGAGTCGTGGCCTATCTGCGCGACGCCCTCGTAGCGAAAAAGAAGTGGTTCGACGACGTCGAGTTCTTGGAAATGACGTCGATCAGCAACACGCTGCCCGGCCTCAATGCAACGAATATGGCTATTCTCGCGGGCGATCGTTTAGCGGGATGGCTCGGGGCAACGGGCGCGATGCTCGGCATGTGTTTGCCGGCGTTCATTTTTATGACCGCCGCCGGCATGATCTATTCCGAGTCGCACGCGCGACCGTTGGCAAGCGCAGCATTGCGAGGGGTCGCGGCCGCGGCAGTCGGGCTCATTGCCGCGACCTGGTTCAAGATCGGTAAGAAATCGCTGCGCGGTTTCTACGACGCGGTTTTCGTTATGGCCGCAATTCTCGGAATCAACTACTTCAAATGGGGCGTGCCTATTACGTTGCTCGCAGTCGGCGCGGTTGCGATTTTCACGTATCGGCCGCACAAAGCGCCCGAACAGCCCGCGCAGGAGCAAGAAGATTGGATCAACTCCCTGCACTAGCCCGCGTCTTCGCCTATCTTTCGCTGCTGACCATCGGCGGCGGCATGGCGGCATTCCCGGAAATGAAGGTGCTGATCGTCGACGTTCACCGATGGTTGACGGCCGAGCAGCTGACGCACGTCTACAGCACCGGGCAAATGTCGCCGGGACCAAACATGATGATGGTCGCCGAAGTCGGATACCTCGTCAGCGGTGTGCTGGGCGCGCTCGTCGCCGCGGTCGCGTTCTTCGTCCCGACCGGCATTTTAACGTTCGCCGTCGGGCGCATCTGGGAGCGCCTGGCCAATTGGCCGTGGCGTGACTCGATTCAGAAGGGACTCGGACCGGTCGCGATCGGCTTGGCGGTAGCGGGTCTCATCACGTTCGGTAAGACCGCCATAACCGGCTGGCTCACGCTGCTGGTAGGTGTTATAACGTTCGTGCTCGTCGTCAGGACGAAGATCAACCCCGTCTTCTTCATATTGGGGGGCGCCGTCATCGGATTGTTCGCGCTCCGCCAATAGCTGGAGGTCTTATGCATCGCGTATTCATTCTTTTCGCCGCTTTGACCGCGACCTTTGCCGGCGCGGCTTCAGCTGCCGGAGCCACCGGAACAGCGACGATCGCGAGCCCGGACGGCTCCTCAAAATCTTATCCGAACGTGCGGATAACTATTTTTAACGAGAGCATGGCGGTAACGTCGGCCGACGGGCAAGGCACCGTCGTATTCGGTAAGGCGTCGTGCACAAAGGTCGGCGAGCTCGTCCGGTGTCTCCCCTGGGACGCGACGCTCTTTCAAAACGGCAGCAAGTTGCATATTGCGCTGCAATCTGGGACGGTCTGGCTGAATCCGACGAACGATTATCAATCGCTCGCCGATTCATCGGAGAAGATCGCGCCGCACGGCGTGATGCTCGCCGTCCGAACGAAACGAGGAACGTACGTAACGCTTACCGGCGTCGTCGACGAGGTGCACCGATGAAATACGTCTATATCGCGGCAATCGCACTGCTTCTCTTTTCGGCGCCGCTCGCCGGTGAGGCCGGCCGGGGTGGTGGCTTCGCCCGGACCGGCGGCGGCTTCGACATGCATGCCGAGGCGCCCGCGGCTCGTCCACCGGGAACGTACAATCATTCGAGCACGGGTCCGTACGGCACGAACCGCAACACGACCGTGAATAAGACCAACAACGGCTATAATCGGACGACCACCGCGAACAATGGTAACTACAACCGCACGACGACCGGCGGTGCGAACACGAACGGCAATTACTATCACGGCAGCAGCGGAAGCGGTCCGAATGGATCCTACAATCATTCCGGAAGCGGCAATTACTACAACCACACGTATAACGGCTCGACGAATGCGACGAATGCGTGGGGGCAGACCTATCACTCCAGCACCTACGCAAACAATGGCTACGTCTATCATGGCGCAACGGTGAGCAATCCGTATTATCACGGCGTCTGGGGCTGGAACGGCGGCGTTGCGTGGTATCCGGCGCCGTACTATTGGGGCGGCGGTTTTTGGGGCGCCTTCGCGGTTGGCGTTACATCGGCCGCGGTTTACGGCTCCATCGTTGCGGCGAACAACGCAACCTATACTTCCTATCAGGTTGAACCGCAGAGCCCCGGCGCGAAGCTGCTTTCGAGCTATAGTCTGACGCAAACGCAGTGCGGCCCACCGAATCTCGTGGTCATTTACGGCCCTAACAACAGCGTGATTTGTGCTTACCCGAACAATCTTGTCTCAGCTGGAAACTACAGCGTGAATTCGCAAACGCTGACGATCGTCTCGGAGAAGCCGGCGTAGCAGCGGCCACATCACCAACGACGCGATGAGCCCACTCGGAGTCGCGCTGATTGCCTTTGCGTGC
>JAFAOZ010000085.1 GCA_019247395.1 Vulcanimicrobiota bacterium
CAGGGCTTTCTCTTCAATATGGCCGTCGACAAGGACGTGCGTGACGCTTCGGATCGCTGCAACATCGCTCAGAGCAATTACTTTGCGGCGTTCAACGCGCGGCCGGACGTTTATCGTGCGTTGGTGGAGGTTCAGCGCAGCGGCACCGCGCGTAGCGATGCCGATAAGAAGCTTTTAGAGTACTACCTCGTCGCCGCCCGCCAGTCCGGCGCCGGCCTGCCGGCCGATAAGCGTAAATCGTTCATCGCACTCTCCAACCAGTTGACGGCGCTGGACAGCAAGTGGCAGCAAACGCTCAACAACGACGCGACCACGCTTAAAATCACGGCCGCCCAGGCGCAAAGTTTGCCTGCGGATTTTGTGAAGACGATGACGCGCAACGCGGACGGCACATATACCGTCAAAGTGGACGAAAGCACGGTTACTCCGTTCTTGGAAAACCAACGCGACGCCGCCGCTCGTAAGGCGTACTACATTGCCTATAACAATCGCGCTTTGGCCAACGTCGCGGTGCTCGAAAGCGCTATCCGAGTTCGCGACCAGTTGGCACGTTTGCTCGGATACGATTCGTGGGCCGCGTATCGGCTAGCCGATCGTATGGCGGCGACGCCCCAGCGCGTCTTGACGTTCGAACGTTCGCTCGATGCAAAGCTCATGCCGCAGGCCAAGCGCGATCTCGCCGGATTGGCCCAGCTCAAAGCGCATGAGACCGGCGACCCCAATGCGCGCATCGAGCCGTGGGACGTTACGTATTATAACAATCAGCTGATTAAGACGAAATATTCGGTAGACAACGAGCAAATACGGCAATACTTTCCGGTGAGCGTCGTCATCGACCGTATCATGAATTTATATCACAAAATCCTCGGGGTGACGTTCGTCAAAGTGCCCGACCCCAAGGCATGGGCGCCGGACGTTATCAGCTACAACGTCTTCGACACGCAGACCGGCAAGTTCATCGGCACGACGTACTTCGACCTCTACCCTCGGCCCGGTAAGTTTTCGCACTTTGCAAACTGGTCGCTGCTCCCTGCGCGCAGACTCGGCGACGGCAGCTACCGTCCTCCGGTCACGGCCATCTTGGGCAACTGGCCGCGCCCTGCGCCAGGTTCGCCGGCGTTGCTTTCGCATGAAGACGTGATCACGTTCTTCCACGAATTCGGGCACAACTTAGCGGCGCTGCTCGGCACGGCTCCATACGAGACGCTTAGCAACGGATTCCGTCAAGATTTTGTCGAGGCGCCTTCGCAGATGCTTGAAAACTTTATGTGGCAACCGGCGATCCTCAAAGAGGTCAGTTCGAACGTTACGACGGGCGCGCCGCTGCCCGACGACCTCATTGCGAAAATGATCGCGGCACGTTACGTGAACGAGGCCTACTTCACGACCGGCCAGATCAGGCTGGGCATGGTAGACATGGCCTATCATTCGAGCGGACCGAAAGTCGATACGACGGCGGTATGGGGTGAGATTACCTCCGAGTACACGCCGCTCAAAATGGTTCCCGGCACGCATCCGCAAGCCGCGTTCGGCCATCTCTTCGGTTACGATGCCGGGTATTACAGTTATTTGTGGGCACTTGTCTACGCACAAGACATGTTCACGGCGTTCCAGGACGGTGGCCTGGAAAATCCGGCCGTCGGTTTGCGATATCGCCAAACGATCTTGGAGCCGGCGCGCACGTACGAGCCCGACGACGAAGTGCGCGCATTTCTGGGCAGACCGATGAACACGGATGCGTTCTACAAGCAGTTCCAAACGGTTCCCGAGCCGACGCCCGTACCAAAACTGTAACGCTATTTAAAGACAACGCGCGCGTGGCTGCCGCCGGAGGGCCGTGGCGAAACGTTGAAATCGTGACTGAGCTCCTTTACGAGGTACAAACCGCGCCCATTCTCGGAGAGGGGATTCGTCGGCAACCGAGGGGCGTAAGAAAAACTGGGCCCCGAATCGAGCACGTGCAGAATCGGTTTGGCGTTGCGCATTTCAAGCAACACGTCTATGCTGCCGGGTGCGTGACGCACTACGTTGCCGACCAGTTCGGCGAAGATCATCTCAGCAGTCGTTGACCGATTTCCATGTACGCCAAGCATCTCGAGCCGTTCACAAATTTGTGACCGCGTCTTAATGAACGCATCAACATCGTCGCTGCGGAATGTCCAGCGGACGCGATCTTCACTACCGAGATAATTGATCAGCATGACGGCGACGTCGTCGAGTGGCGCATCCGGTATCATCAACGCAAAAATAGCCTCTGCGGCATTGTCGCGTCCCTCGAATTGTTTCTCTGCAAGCACGCGCTCGAGGCGGTGCTGCGCGCCGATAAGGTCGCGATCGAACTCGGTAAGCCCGTCGGTATACATCAACAGCATCGATCCCGGCGGCATCGGTATGCTGAAGAGCTGCGGAACGTCTGCGCTAACGCCCAACGGCAGATCGCCGTATCGCAGCGTTTGCACGCGCCCGGCCAGGTCGCGGAGTAATGCCGGCACGTGGCCGGCATTCGCATATTCAAGCGTTAGCGTGACGGGGTCCAGCACTGCGGCCAGCGCTGTAACGATTGCATCGGGATATTCCGCGCGCAAGTTTCTATTGACGGCGTCGAGCATCATTTGCGGGTCCGGGTGGATATGCGCAACACCGCGAATAACTTGCCGAACGTGCGACATTAAGACGGCGGCGTCGAGACCGGAGCCACAAACGTCTCCGATAGAGAGTACTAGCCTGCCGTCGTCAAGCGCGAGTGCGTCGTACCAGTCACCGCCAACCAACGCTTCGCGTTGACCGGCGCAGTAGTATGCATGCAGCGCGATGCCCGCCACCGCCGGAAGTGCTTTGGTCATAGCGGCTTCCTGGAACCGTTGAGCTACGGCGCGTTCGGTTTCGTACAGATCGCGAACCCGCACGACTTCGCCCGAAAGAAATCTCACCCGGAGCAGGGAGCGAAGTCGAATGCGAAGCTCCGCCTTGCTGACGGGGCGGCGCAATACGTCGTCGACCAGTGAGCGAAGGTCTTCGGGCAACGACGGATCGTCGCTCTCGGTTAAGAGGACAACCGGGAGATAGAGCGCGCGCTGCCGGGAACGCGCGCGCGAAATCGCGTCGCTGCGCCGGCGCAGCGACGGCCCGTCGACGACGATAAGATCGACCCTTTCGACGGCCTCCTCGCCCGCGGCGCCGGCCATGACGTCATAAGCGCCATCCAGCGTCTCCGCGATTAGGCCGGCATTGACGCGGTTGTTCATCAGGACGGCGATGCGCGGACGGCGTACCACGCCGGTTGAAACCTCCGACTGCCGTGCGATCACGCCTGAACCCGAACCGCCGGCAAGATTCCTGCAAATGTGGGCTGCCGCTGCCCCACTTGGAGTCCCTCGCTCGTGATGCTAAACGCATACATGCCTTTATCGAAATCGCTCAAACGCTTCTTAAGCACGCCTAGCGCACGTCCGAGCTGAGCGAAACGATCGGACGCGTGTTCGACATAGCGCAAGTAAATGATATTGTCGCAGAGATAGCTTATGTTGCTATCGCTAATACGAAATTCGTTGATATCTTGGAGCTCGTTGACCAGAAGGGTAGTAACTCCGACGTTCTTGAGATACCGGCATAAGGCATGGATCCGTGCCTGCAGATCGTCGCCCGCGACGGAGAGACGATATCCGCTCACGGAGTCGATCATCACCAGACGCGTGTTGAATTGCTCCACATCCGCCCGCACCATGTTTGCGAACTCGTCGGGCCCGTAACGCAAAGCCTCAACCTCGACGAGCGACAACGTTCCGCTCTGCATCATTACGCCGACGGTGGTGTTAGTCAATTCTGCGCGCCGCATCATCGTGTCGCGCGATTCGTCAAATGTGTAAATTGCCGTACGTTCGTTCCGTCGAGCGGTTTCTTTCATGAACTGTATGCCGAGCGTCGTCTTTCCGACGCCGCTCGGACCCGTCAGTAAGGTGACCGTGCCGCGTTCAATGCCGCCTTCGAGCATCCAGTCGAGGGTCGGTACGCCGGATCCGAGCTTCGACTCAGGATACGTTGCCTCGTAATGCTCTGGCGTCAATCGCGGAAAAACG
>JAFAOZ010000092.1 GCA_019247395.1 Vulcanimicrobiota bacterium
GCCCCGTAACCCCCAGCGCCGCCCTCCTTCGCCGTGCCGTATAGCTTGGTACCAACGGCGGTGAGCCCATCGAATGGATATGCGCCATCCGGCTGCGCCTTAAAGCTGTGTAAGACGGCTTCTTGACCCGCAGTGGTTAGCGTGAAAACCGTGCCCCAGCCGGTTGCCCCGCCCTGCATCGTCGTGCCGTACAGCTTTCCATTGATTGCAATTAGTTTGCAATACGGATATGCGCCGTTCTTGCCATGGAAGCTGAAGATAATGTGCGTCGAACCCGACGTCGTGCTTTCGAAGACCGCGCCGTAGCCGTACTTTCCGCCTTCCACCGTCGTTCCATAGAGCTTGCCATTGAGGGCGAGCAGGCCACCATATGGTGCGGCGCCGTCGGGCTGCGCCTTAAACGTGTAGAGCGTGCGCTCTTGGCCTGACGTACTGACTTCGTAGAGCGTACCCCAGCCTGTCGATCCTCCTTGCGCGGCAGTGCCGTAAAGCTTGCCGTTGAGATCGATGAGGCCCGCGCATGGATACGCGCCGTCCGCGCCTCCTTTGAAGCTGTACAACACACGTTCTTGACCGCTGGTGGTGGTCTCAAAAACGGCGCCGTAACCGTTCTTACCACCGGCGAATGTCGTGCCGTAGAGCTTTCCGTTGAGCGCGCGCAGTTCGCCATAGGGCGACCCGCCGTCCGGCGTCGCTTTAAATTTGTAGATGTTCTTGTAGTTGATTCCGGCCAGTTTTTCGATCCCGGTTGGACGAGGCTGAGCCGAAGGCGGCGATCCGCATAACCACGCTCCGCTCGCGGGGCGTACCGATGTTGCGCCGTTCGACCAGGTGTTGGGAATCGGATATGGACTAAAGCGCCCGCACGCCGCAACCAGGGCGGCGCACGCTAGGACGCCTATACGACGCAACATATGTCTCTAAATGTTATGCAGGTACGTGCAGATCGAATCGATCGAGATTCATGACCTTCTCCCACGCGGCAACGAAATCACGAACGAAGTGGTCCGGCTCGGTGGCATAGACCTCAGCGATGGCCCGAAGCTGCGAGTTCGAGCCGAAAATGAGGTCGCAGTTCGTGCCGGTCCACCGCAGTTCGCCGGTGCGCCGGTCCCGGCCTTCGTACACGTATTCGTTACTGGTCGCCTGCCACTTCGTCGTGTTATCGAGCAGGTTCACGAAGAAGTCGTTCGAGAGCGTGCCGGGTCGCGCTGTAAAAACGCCGTGCTTCGAGCCTTGCGCATTTGCACCCAGAACGCGCAAGCCGCCGAGAAGCGCCGTCATTTGCGGAGCGGTTAGAGTTAGCAGCTGCGCGCGATCCACGAGCCGCTGCTGCGGTGAACGGAAGTGGCTGTCGCCGACATAGTTGCGGAAGGCGTCGGCCGTCGGTTCCAAGACGGCGAAGGAATGCTGGTCGGTATTCTCTTGCGTTGCATCCGTGCGGCCGGGGGTGAAGTTGACGGTGACGCTTTGTCCGGCATTTTTTGCAGCCTCTTCAATCGCGGCGCCGCCGGCGAGCACGATCACGTCAGCGAGCGAGACCTTCTTGCCCCCGGAGAGCGACGCATTGAAATCACTTTGTACCTTCTCGAGCGCTTGCAGCACCTTGGCAAGATCCGCCGGATCGTTGACCGCCCAGTTTTTTTGCGGCTCGAGGCGAATGCGCGCGCCGTTGGCGCCGCCGCGCTTGTCGGTGCCGCGAAACGTGGAGGCCGAGGCCCACGCCGTCGTAACCAATTGCGCAGTGGTGAGGCCCGATGCAAGGATGCGGCGTTTGAGTTCGGCTACGTCTTGCTGGTCAATGAGCGGATGAGCGACCGCAGGCACCGGATCTTGCCAGATTTGCGGCTCCGCGGGAATTTCGGGACCGAGATAGCGGGCCATTGGCCCCATGTCGCGATGGGTGAGTTTGTACCACGCTCTGGCAAATGCATCGGCGAACTCTTGGGGATTTTCGTAGAAGCGCTTCGAGATCGGACCGTAGACCGGATCGACCTTTAAGGAGAGGTCCGTCGTCAACATCGTCGGCGCATGACTCTTCGACGGGTCGTGCGCGTCCGGCACGCTGCCGTTGGCCGCTCCGTCTTTTGGTTTCCACTGATACGCGCCCGCGGGACTCTTCGTCAACTCCCAATCGTATTTGAAGAGATTATCGAAATAGAGATTGCTCCAGCGGGTCGGCATTTGGGTCCATGCGCCCTCCAAACCGCTGGTGATCGTATCGCCGCCCTTGCCGTTGCCGAATGTGTTTTGCCAACCAAGATTCTGCTCGGTGATCGGCGCACCGGCCGGCGCTAAGCCGACGTACTGCGCGGGATCGGCGGCGCCGTGCGTTTTGCCGAAGGTGTGTCCACCGGCAATGAGCGCGACGGTTTCCTCATCGTTCATCGCCATCCGCGAGAACGTCTCGCGAATATCGTGCGCCGCGGCAAGCGGGTCGGGATTTCCGTTCGGGCCCTCGGGGTTGACGTAAATCAAACCCATCTGCACCGCCGCGAGCGGATTCTGAAGCTGGCGTTCGCCGCTATAGCGCTTGTCGCCGAGCCACGTATCTTCCGGTCCCCAATCGGTTGTATCGTCCGGCTCCCACGCGTCGGCACGGCCGCCCGCAAAGCCAAATGTTTTGAACCCCATGGATTCGAGCGCACAGTTTCCCGCGAGGATCATCAGGTCGGCCCAGGAGATTTTGCGGCCGTACTTCTGTTTGATCGGCCAGAGCAGATGGCGCG
>JAFAOZ010000117.1 GCA_019247395.1 Vulcanimicrobiota bacterium
CGAGCGCGCGCGGAATGAATTGTTGGCCGCCGAATCCGGGATTGACGCTCATCACGAGCACCGTGTCGCAATTTTCGATGACGTCTTGCAGCAGCTCGACCGGCGTTTGCGGGCAGATCGCCAAGCCGGCCTTCGCGCCGATGTCGCGCAGGTGCGTCAGCAGCCGCTGAGCGTGCGGCGTCGCTTCGAGGTGGAAGGTTATGCGATCGCAGCCCGCCTCGCGGAAGTTATCGACGTAGCGCTCGGGCTCAACGATCATTAAGTGCGCATCGAATGTCAGCGGCGAAAGCTTTCGCAGATCGCCGATGATCTTCGGCCCCCAGGTAATGTTCGGCACGAACCGGCCGTCCATCACGTCGAGATGCAGATATTGCGCGCCGCCGTCTTGGACTGACGCAATCTGCTCTGCAATGTGGGCGAAGTCGGCGGAGAGGAGCGACGGGGCGAAGATGGTCATGCGGTGGCGCCCTTCGCCCTTCGACTTCGCGCCTCCGGCGCTCCCCTCAGGATGACACGGGTGCGGCGCTACGTCGGCGTCGGCGAAGGTCGCGCGCTGCTGTAGACCTTGGGCGGCTCGGTGCCGAGCCGCTCTTCGCCGACGAGCTTGTCGTTGACGTACATGTCGAGCACCGACGTACCGACCGCCGTGACGGTAAAGTCGAGCTTTTGTCCCGGCACCGCAAAGCCGTGGTAGAAGTCGTAGCGGCCCGTCGCATCCGTGAGCGAGAGCCGCACGTCGAGTTGCTGTTGCTGCGTAGTGCTGCTGTCGTCGGAGCTCGGAACGGAAACAAGAATCCGCACCTGGCGCAAAATGTAACCCGACTCGTTCGGCCCGGAGCTGACTTGCAGCGCCACCGGATCGTATGAGGCGATCCGCGTCCTCGGCGCGGGATTCTGCCGCGCCACCATGCCGTGCGGCGGCCCGTCCTTGCCGAGCGGCGTCCAAACTACCTGACCGAGCTTGATGCCTGACCTGGTAGCGAGGTCGCGGGCCTGATCGATCGTCAAGCCGACGAAATCGGGCACGACGATGTTGCTACGCCCTCCGCGGCTGACGACGAGCGAAACGGCATCGCCTTCGTGCACGCTCATGAGCGGTGCGGGGTTTTGCGATATGACGTGATCTTCGGGCACGACGTCGCTGCGCGCGTAGCTCACTTTGCCTTGCTGCAGATGCGCGCGCGACAGATCGAGCTGGACCTCACGCATGGATTGATACCGCAAGTCGGGCATGAGACGCGCGATGATGCCGTCGCTAATGACGAACGAGATCTGCCTTCCCTGGCGCACGGCGACGCCCGATTGGGGACGCTGCATGATGACGACGTCCTTGGGATAACGATCGCTCAGCTGGTGATCGACCACCGCAGAGGTGAGGTGCAGGCGCGCGATCTCGGCGTTCGCATCGTTGAGCGTCTGCCCGACGAACGATGGTACGGTAACCGTCGCCGCGGAGGGCGAGAGAAAATCGTGGATTTGACGGCCGTACCAGACGACGACCGTTACGAAGATCACGAGCACGATCGGAAAGACCCAATCGCGGGGCAGATATGCCTGCAGCGAGGATCTCAGGCCAGCGACTCCGCCGGAACTCGGCTAAAATCGAGGTTGCTGAAAACCCGCTGCACGTCTTCGTGCTCGTCGAGCGCATCGAGAAAGGCGAGCGCCGCGGAAAGATCCGTGCCTTGGAGCTCGATCTTGGTCTTCGGACGCATGCCCAGGTACGCATCGGAAATTTTTGCGCCGCGCTCGCGCAGCTCGTCGCGTACGCCGGCCAAACGCGCCGGCTGCGTGTAAATCACCGCGAGATCCGGATCGTATTCAATATCCTCAACGCCGTCGAGAAGAGAAGCTTCCATGAAGGCGTCCTCCGATTTCCCGGCCGGATCCACGTCGAGGATGCCGACCGGATCGAACATCCATGCGACGCTCCCGCTTTCTCCCAAATTGCCTTCGTGCCGGCTAAAGAGAAAGCGCAACTCGCCCGCGGTGCGATTTCGATTGTCCGTCGCGACGTCCGCGACGACGGCTAGACCGTTCGGGCCGTAGCCCTCGTAGCGGATCTCCTCGATTTCGCGCTCGTCGCTTCCGCCGGAAGCGCGCGCGATCGCGCGCTTGATGTTATCCTGCGGCATATTGAACTCGCGCGCTTTTTCAACCGCCATCTTCAGGCGGTAATTCGCTTCGGGGTCGGGCGAGCCGGATTTGGCCGCAAGGATGATCTCCTTGCTCAGTTTGGTAAAGAGAGCGCCGCGTTGCGCATCCACCTTACCCTTCTTCAGCTTGATGTTGTGCCACTTAGAATGTCCCGACATATTGATATCCCTCGAAAGCTGACAAGATCCGGTTCGCTAGCCGGGCCCGATAATCCAGGTTGGGAACCACATGCGCGCATGCCACGCCGCCCATGAGATCGGATGCGCCGCCAGAATCGGATAAAAGAAGACGAAACTCAAGGCTGCCGCGGCGACATACGCCCCCACTCCCGCGGTTCCAAGCCAGCGCAGGTTCTCACGGGCGCGGGCCCACTGGTAGAAGCGCTGAAGCAGAATGGCATTGCAGAGGCATATGAGCGGAATGTTCACATAAAAGTGATAGGCGAACGTGAGCCGGGGCGAGCCCGCCCAGGGCAGCCATTGGAAGAGATAGGTGATCACTAAGAGTGCGTACGCCTTATTGCGCTCGCGCCAGGCCAATACGGCAACCCATGGAACGCACAGCAAACCGAACCACATGATCACCGGATTCGGCAGCGAAGTGATCTCGTAAACGCAACATCCTTGCGGATTCGTTGGGTCCCTGCGGTGGTCTTGATAGAAATACGCGATCGGCACCCAGTCCGTCGGCCACTCGAAGAATTTCGACGAGTACGGATGGGTGGCGACCAGGTTGTGGTGATACTCGTACATCGAATACTGGCGGTAGACGACGTCGTTCATATTGTGCACTTCGTTCGGGTCGTTCGAATGACGCGCTAAATCGGGTACCCAAACGAGTGCGTATACCGTCGCACTTACTAAAACGATCGTTGCCAACGCCGCATCGAGACGGAAGCCGCGCGCATTTCCCCACAGCGCCGGGCGTCGCTTCTCGCGATAGTAGAGACCGGTCAGCGCCACGCCGACCAGCACCGTGAAGCTCACGCCGAAACCCATCACGCCGTACCACTTGATGCTCACCAGCAAACCGAGCGCGACGGTAAAGAGCACCAGCCAGATTTTCGAAGAGCGGCCTTTCTCGAGCATACCGCCGGCGCGAATTTCGTCTTGCGCGTAGGTCGCATCGCCGGCCGGCGTTTCATAGTTGACGCTCGCGTCGCGATTGTATTGAATTCGCAGCGGATCGTCGTCATAAACCAGCGCTCCGCCCTTTGCCTGCGAGACGGCACCTCGCAAGATCTTGCCGCGCGCATCGATCGCGCCGCCGTCGGCGGCGAGCAACTCGGTGCCGGCCGCGCCGCGCAGTGCGTGCGAGCCTTCGGCGTAGGTCAGTTCGCGACGGCCATCGCCGAAGAGGCGCGGAAAGACGAGATACCGCACCAGCAAGTAGCAGAGACATGCCACGTATAACGTCAGAATGACGGTCGACGCGGCATCGTAGCCCCACGCGAGCCGACAAATTTGCCCGAAGATCGAGCCGACCGCTAAGCTCGCCGCGGCACCCACGCCAAATCCCCATGGCGGCACGGCGACGTAGTCACGCTCTGCAACTTGCGAACTGATCCAGAAGCGGTAGAACGCGTACACCGCCAGCGTCGCGAAGAATACGACGAAGCCCTCGGGCGTTGCGATCCGCGACTGCACGAAATGCATGCCGTCGAAGGTGAGTAAGAGCGCCGTGATCGTCGCAAAGACGGTCGAGCCGGTCACCCGTTTCGCGAAGACGTAGAGCAGCATCACGACGAGCGCGCCAAAGACGACGTCGAGAAAGCGCCAGCCGTAGGCGTTGTCGCCGTTGCTCAGGTGCCCGACGATCCCATTGAGAAACGTCCAACCTCCCAAGCCGTGCCCCTTCGGCATGCCGCCGAAGAGCATGATGGAAAGCGTAATCAGCAGCTTGCTGAGCGGAGGATGGGTGTTCTCGTAAATGCGCAGGTTCTGCAGATACTCTTCGCCTGCACGGGCGAAGTAAATCTCGTCGAAAACTTTATCGGCCGGCCACCAATACCCGACGAACGAAAGGATGAAGTTGCCGACGCCGAGTGCCGCCATGATGACGTAGTCGAGCGGTGCGCGCATCGCCACCAGGCCTTCGCGTGGATCGA
>JAFAOZ010000306.1 GCA_019247395.1 Vulcanimicrobiota bacterium
CGTTTTTATAAGGTCGCCACACCCGTTGCTGCACCAGCCGCGAAACTTCTTTGGATTCATGCAAAGAAGTTAGCGTGCAAGTGTGCCATATGCATGGCATTCTAAAACGTCAGGAGCAAATCAATTTCGTCGTGGAGTTGGATGTCGTTAAATCCAACGAGCGGAATCGTTGGTTTGCGCGCTCGTAGTTCGTCAACCGCGCCGCATCGAATCGCATGCAATCGAAATCCGCGCCGCTGATAGAACCGCAGCGCCGCGAGATTGTCGTTCGACGTCGTCACCAAAAGCCGATCGTGCCCTGCACGGCGCAGAACGTCAACCAATGCAGCAATCAATGCGGTGCCGATTCCGCCGCCTTGGCGCAGTGCATGCAGCAAGAGCAGCTCCGGTACGCGATGCTCTGCGCCGGGCTCGTAAACCGCGACGCCTTCCCGATCGCCGGCGATCAACGCCGGCAGCTCCAGTGCGCGATGTTCGACGCCGCGCACGATCATGGGTTCGCCGCCCCAGTGCTCGCGAAGAAGCGTGTCGAGCCATGGCCGATCGACCGCCTCGATCGCGCGTATGCTCGTCACGGGCGGCGTTCCCATAGCGCCCGCGTATACAGCACTGAAAAGCCGCAGCGAATAAAATTCCGCTCGGAAATGCTCCTCGGGCGCGCCGTTGCGCGCATCAAGCGCGCACCGGCGTCGCGAGCCCGCGCGATGCGGTCGCGAATCATTGCAACGTGCCAGCCGTGTCCGCGGAACGGCTCCAATGTGGATCCAGCAAACAACGCCGCGCATCCGAGCCGCACGTCCATCGCCGCCGTTCCAACGAGCGTCCCGTCGACACGCGCCTCCGTCGCGCAGACGCCGTCGGAGTATGCAATAACTCGCGCAATCGCCATATCCGCGGGTGTGAGCGACGCTCGGCCGGTGAACGCCTGCGCCGACGCGGCAGCCCAAACGTCCAAATCGGGGGCAACGCCGATGTGGTCGTCATACGCCGCATGCGGATCAAACGAATCCGAAGCCAGCACGTTCTCGTACTCGCAAGGCGCGAATCCCGACGCGGCCAAAGCGCGTCCGAGCGACGAATCGGAAAGCGGCGTAACGAAGACGCGCGCCGTCGCGCCGCGGCCCTCGTAGAAGCTCGCGATCGCCGCGACGTCGGCATCGGTTACCGGCCCGACGATACCGTACGCTTGCGAGAGCGGCGAATCGGCACCGGCGAAGGCAATGAGTCCGCCGGCAATCTCCGCGCAGGCCGCACCGGTCTGCGGCGAGAGCCGCTGCGACGTCGCGATGGCGCAACGGATACCCGCAATCTCACAATCGCGTATTGTCGCGTCGACGTCGTCTTTCAGCGGCATCGGCGCTACTTCGCATCGGGCTTTAAAGGGCCTCGGTCACGCTGCGGTAAACGCCCTCGCTTTATGAAGATGGATATGAGACCTCTTGCGGCGGCATCGGTTCTGATCGCACTCGGCGCGACGGCGGCCCCGCCGACCGTCACGGTTTCGCCGTCGAACATCAGCTTCAGATCGGCGCTCGAAGCCTGCTCCGGCAGCCTGGCGGGAATCTCGCTGTCACTCGGGCACGTGCGCGTCGCTGAGGCTCAAGGTGTCGATACCGATGTTGACGATGCCAACCCGAGCGCTCAGACCATCACGCTTACCAGCGGCAGTAAAATGGCAACCGTTACGGTGAACGCGCATAAGAGCACCGTCACGGCAAAGCACGTCACGCTGGCGTCGCGAAACCGCGTCGCCTGCGTTGCGCCTGATTAACCTAACGGATTAACTAGCGGATTAAATTCCGACGACGATCCAGTCGCCGATGGTATATTGCGCGCCGCTGCTTGTAATCGTCAGCGTTCCGTCGCCGGATGCGTTCGTTACGAACGTGCCGAGTTCGCTGCGTCCATTCATGATCACGCCGCGTACCTGCGCCGACTGACGGTCGGACCGCGTCGCGACTTCCAGCGTATCGCCGCTTGCGAATCGCGCGTTAACGACGCTGAGGTTGACGAGTTCGCCGCGACGGAACTCCATCGAAATCGGCATGGTAAACGCATTTGCCGACGTGCCGCCTCTAACGATAAAGGCCGGTGCGTTCGCAGGACACGCGGCTGTATGGGCATTGGGAGCGATCGAAAGGCTTCCAATTGAGCCCTGCAAAACGGCGCCGCTTGCGTTCGCAGACCAAATCGCGGATCCGCGAGAATCGGTGCCGCGCGAGCCGCCGCTGAAGACGCCACTCTGCCAGCCGAACGTCCGATCGAGCGACGGGATTCCGCCCGCCAGGTAGCCGGCTCCGCTTTGGCAATACGCCCGGCCCCTCTGCACGAGCTCGGAGGCCGAGAGAATGCGCTTCCCGTCGCGCTCTACCGTATAGTCCCGGAGCGTGCGAGCGGCCACGTTCCGGCCGGCGCGCCCCGCCAGCGAACGCTGGTCCGCGCCGATCTCGCGAACGAAGGAGCCGAACCCGTCGGTGACCGCGATTGCGGCTTGGGCCTTTTGAGAGGCCGTCGTGCGGTGAGCGACCAGGGAATCGGCCGCGTCGCTCACGGTCTGCACGCCGTCGGTCGGGAGGGAAAGCCCAGCCTGACCGAAGCTACCTCCGGCGCAATCCGCAAGCATCAGACCCGCGAGGGCCGCAGCCGCCAAGGCCGCTAGACGAGCCATCCTGGCATACTCCAAAGGGCGGTAGACGAGTGTGCTATGGCTTCCATGGTAGGTGACCCGATAGGGACCAACATGAGAGTTCCATGAGGAGCGCCGCGCGCGATAGCCATCATCACCCACCCCGAGGAGCCCGTAGCTCTCCTATCGTACCCAGGTGAGCCCGTTCTAGCAATGGGAAAGACCTCAAACCGCGGGTAGGTGGCCGAGTGGTTAATGGCGCCAGACTGTAAATTTGGTGCGCGAAAGCGCTACGCTGGTTCGAATCCAGCCCTGCCCAAGTCTTCACAACCCGGCCTCCGGGCCGGTGAGCATCCGTTCCATCGCAACGACGTCGACGTAACGCCCGTCGATGCGGCCGTGCTCGCGAAAGACCCCAACCTCGCGAAATCGGGCCTTGCCGTAAAGCCGCCGGCCTTGCTCGTTGCCGTCGAGCGCGTGTAGGACGAGCTTTCTCAAGCCGTTACGCCGCGCCTCACGCTCAAGCTCGCTCAGCAACGCAAATCCAACGCCGCGGCCGCGAAAATCGCGCTCGACGTACACCGAGACGTCGGCGATCTCGGCATGCGCGCAACGTCCGGAGAACCGGTTGAGGGACGCCCAACCGATGACGGTGCCGCGCTCAACTGCCACAATCACCGCATAATAATCATCGTGCTGCTGCCACCATTGCTCGATCTCGTCGCGCGACTTGGGCTCTGTCTCGAGCGTCGCCACGCGATCCTCGATCCCTTGGTTGTAAATCGCAGCGATTGCTTCGAGATCGCCCTCCGATGCTCGCCGAAGGGCCAGCGCGTCCGAAGTCTGCACGCGTAGGTGTTCGGCGGCGCCCCGGGGTAAACTGGTCGCCGAGCGTCGCGGGCGTTGCATAATGGTAATGCCCCTGCCTTCCAAGCAGGAGTCGCGGGTTCGATTCCCGCCGCCCGCTCCAAGGCTTACGTGACCGGCGCGTCGGTCACGCCGTCCGACAAATAACAGCAAACACGCGACAGAAGCAAAACGGGGTCCTCTGTGGAGGACCCCGTTTTCATTCGCTGGACTGCGGCATGCGCCGCTGGTCGTTATTTGCCGATGACGATTGCGTTGTTGAAGCTCTTGCGCGGGCCCTTGAAGGTGACGTGGAACGTGCCGGTCACCGTTGCGCTCGCGCCGTTGCTGTGCGAGGTATTCGTCTTGTCGATCACGACGACGCACTTGGAATCGCAGAGCTGAAATCCGGCCACCGTGCCCATCGGCGTGCTCGACGTTTGAAAGTGCGCGACCGTGCCCGTGACGGTGACGGTCTTGCCGTCGTAGCTCGACGGATTCGCCAAGATTGCCGACGGTGCCAGTGCGGCAGCTAATAGAATCGCTGCAATAAGCTGCTGCATTACATTCCCCCCGGCATCATGTTGCAGTCAATCATCTTATTGAGCAGCGGCCCTGCAACGATGTTGACGAAATCCGTCCGCGCCTGCGGATTTGCCTTGAGTTTTGACGACATTCCGCTCGAGCCCGAGCCGCCCGAGCTGCTGCCTTTCATCTG
>JAFAOZ010000121.1 GCA_019247395.1 Vulcanimicrobiota bacterium
AGCGGTGTGAATTGATAGACGGCGGCCAATGCCAGCGTGCCGGACGGAATCAGGGCCGCATGAGTTGCGAGCCACGGCCACGCATCCACAACTCGGTGTAACTGCATGTCGGCGGCGAAGGCACCGAGCGCGAAGGCCGTCCACAGCGCGAAATAGGCCGCCAGAAATAAGGTCAGCGCGAGCGGGAAATGCGGCGCCCGCGCCGCGGTGACCGCATAGAGCCGAATGAAACCAAGCGACGACGGCAGCATCATGGCCGCCGTCATTATCTGCCAGGCGGCGGCAACCAGGAGCGCAGCGACCCAAAACGGACGGCCGCTCTCGTAGAGCGCGTGATGGTGAAGCTGCGCGGCATTTCCGCTGAGCTCGACCCATGCGCACATCGCCCATGCAGCGGCGATAACGCAGCCGAGCACTCCGATCGCGTTAATACGAAAGTACCGATGCGCGACGTTCGTCGCCACGACGTCAGGCCTCCAGCAGAAAGTCGCCCTGAATGGCGTTGCGATCTTTAAAAGTCCACACCATTCCGTGTTCCGGAATGTTGACGACGTGCTCAGACGCCTTGGCAACGTACGCGGGAGCACCGGGTATCGTGCTAAAGATGCTGTCGCGCAGCGTCGTTATCGCCCCATATGCACTGCGATACGGCGCCATGGTCGCTCGAATCTTGTCGCCGACGCGCAGCGTGCCTTCACCGCCTTTGAGGTTATGTTCGATCGGCATGGTCTCTATCGCAACGTCCTCGCCGACAAGGTTGTTGAGATCGGCCAGCGGGCCGCCCAATCGCCCGTGCCAGGCATTCAAAATCGCATCGCGTTGTTCGTCACTCGCCCGCGCATCAACATAGCTCACGCGCTTCCAGGTTTGCGGCGTAAGAACGTTGCCGGGAATCTTGACGACCTCCACATAGGTCAGTCCGCCGACGTCCACACCGTTGATCTCGCCCTTTTCAATGTTATAGGCTAGGAACGAATCGCACGCGCCGCCGTCGGGATCTTCACCGATCCAGCAGCGACAGAGGGTGCGGCACGAACATGCTTCGAGGAGCGTGCCTTGCAAGGTGTAGGTTTTCGCGGCATTTTTAGGAGCCGGTTGGGTCTGCGTCACCGTTTGGTCCCTCCAGGCCGCAGAGCTTCAAGGCCGGCAACGGAGAGGCCTAGCTCTTCTCGAACTCGACAGCGTGTGAATACTGCCGTACCGATTATCGAAACTGCCCGCCTCACGTTGCGTGCGCACCGTACGGAAGACCTCGACGCGTGCGCCGCAATGTGGAGCGATCCGATCGTCACCCGTCATATCAGCGGCAGGCCATCCAACCGCACGGATACGTGGATGCGAATGCTCCGCTACGCCGGCCTGTGGTGCATGCTGGGCTACGGCTACTGGGCCGTCGAGGAGCGCACGAGCTCGAAGTTCGTCGGTGACGTCGGCCTCGCAGATTTTCATCGCGAGCTCTCGCCATCGATTCGCGGTATTCCGGAAGCTGGGTGGGTGCTCGATCCGGCCTTCTACGGCCGCGGCTATGCAACCGAGGCGCTGCGCGCAGCGCTTGCATGGGCAGACGGCAACATCACCGGCGACGAGACTGCATGCATCGTCGCTCCGGAAAATGCTGCTTCGATTCGCGTCGCCGAAAAAGCGGGTTACGTCGAGCGCGCGCGCACGACGTATCTCGGCGCACCGACGATTCTCTTCATACGTTCGCGATCGTCCAAATTAGGGTAGGACGTTAGCACAAAGCCGTCTAAACGTTTTCGTTGCAGTCGCTACCGAATGGAGCTAGGAGCGTGCAGTTGACTAAGGTTATCTTTACGGTCGTTTTGACCGTTGGTCTTAGCGCGTGCAGCAGCCTTCAACAGTTGGGATCGAGCAGTAGCCTAACGGCTGCTTCTTCGGCTTCCAGCGGATACGTGCCGCTTCGAGCGCATGGCGCGTCGTCGTCGCCGCAATACATCAAGCACATCGTCATCATGATTCAGGAGAACCGCAGCTTCGACGACTTCTTCGCCACGTTTCCCGGCGCCGACGGCGCGACGCAAGGCTTGATGAAAACGTCCAGCGGCGACATCTACGTGCCGCTCAAAGCCGGCAAACTCTTCTCCGATAGCCTGAGCCACGATCATTTTTCCTTTAATAAGGAGTTCGACAACGGGAAAATGGACGGCTTCGGCGAGGTCAAACGCGCGCTCCGCCGCGGCGTTCAAGTTCCCGCCGGAAAATACGCGTACCGTTACGTCAATCCCAAGTACATCCAGCCGTACTGGGCGATCGCGCAGCAGTGGGTTCTCGCCGACCACATGTTCACGACGCAAGGCAGCAGCAGTTTCACGGCCCACCAAGACCTCATCGCGGGCGGCACGCCGATCGGACATCACGGCGATAACGTCATCGATTTTCCGGTCCCCTCGAGCTGGGGATGCAACGCGCAGCCGGGAACGAAGACCGACCTGATCACGCCGAAGGGAGAGGAGCTCTACGGCGCAGGTCCGTTTCCGTGCTTCACCTACGCGACGATGCGCGACTTACTCGATGCAGCCGGCGTTTCTTGGCGATATTTCACCAAGCCCAGCAACGGCGCGGTGTGGAATGCATTCGATGCGATCTCTGCGGTCCGCAACGGTCCGGAGTGGACGACGAACATCATCATTCCCGAGACCGATATCTTCAACTATGTCAGCAGCGGCACGCTTCCAGCGGTCAGCTGGGTGATTCCCGATACTCGCACCTCCGACCATCCCGGGTATCCCGATAAAGGCCCCGAGTGGATCGCATCGGTTGTCAATGCGATCGGTACGAGCAGCTATTGGCCTTCAACGCTGGTCGTCGTGCTTTGGGACGAATGGGGCGGCGAGTACGATAACGTCCCGCCTCCGCAGCTCGACGGCCAGGGCTTGGGGATGCGTGTACCGATGCTGCTCGTTTCAGCCTACGACAAGACGACGTCGGCAAGCAAGCCCGGATACATTTCACACACCCAGTACGAAGACGGGAGCTTATTGAAGTTCATCGAGCAGAACTGGAATCTGGGTTCGCTCGGCACATCCGACGTGCGGGCGAACAGCATCGCGGACTCCTTCGACTTCTCCCAGCCGCCGCGTAACTACGTTCCGATTCAGACGCGCTATGACGCGTCATATTGGAAGCGATATAAACCGTCGAGCGCGCCGATCGACGATTATTAGTCGATCGGCGCAACCCGCTGTTACTGGTAGATTCCCACGAAGCCGTGCGTCTTGCCGTCGCTACCCGTATACCATCCGCAGATATCGCCGTTGTTGTCGATACCGCTGATCACGGTCGTGGTTCCCACTCCGCTCGGTTCGTCGATCGTTTTCCACGTCGGTGAGCCCGTGAGGGGGAAGAGCTGGTTCGCTATGAACCCGTGCCAATTGTCGTTTGAATCTTCGTAGGTTCCGGCGACCGTGCCGGCATTGTTGACCGCGTTTATGAAGGTGCTGCGCTGCGAGTCCATATTGTAATTCCAATACCGGACCGCCCCAACGCCCCCGCGGCAATGGTTGCAGACCGCCTTGGTCCAGCCTTGGCTTGGCCCTTTCCCGCTATTGTCGGTACTGCCCGCGAGCCAACCTTGATTCGTGACTCCACTGGCGGTGGGATTCGCTCCCGAGACGGCAAAGTCGTGGAAGCCTTCGCCCGGGCGCAGTTCAGTAACGTATTGCGTATGTTTGCTGCAGTTGCCCGACGGTGGTGAATCGTCGTGCCAGTAAAAGCCGGCCGAGTAATCGCTGCCGCTCACGGCGTTCAGGCCGAACAGCTCCATCATGTGGCACTTGCCTTCGCCGGCGTGCTTTTGGACGAGCGTCCAGAGGCCTTTGTTGTTCACGAGTCCCCACGTGCCTTGCAGCGTATAAGGAACAATCGCATAGCCCGACTGCACGACGCCGCTTCCCTTCGAAGCGGACATGATCGCGGTCATGTACGTGCTCGGAGCGTTCGGATAATCATCGTTGGCGAACTGCGTGTACGGTTGTGAACCGCTAACGGTAGAGTTGAAGCTGTGGTAATAGTT
>JAFAOZ010000209.1 GCA_019247395.1 Vulcanimicrobiota bacterium
TGAGACCGGGATCGTTGCCGCCGGGATCAGCGTGGATTTCGGATGTTGGAGGAAGAGGAAGATGACGCCGATGACCAGCGCGATCGAAAGCAGCAGGGTCAGGATGACTTCCTTGATGGACTCGTTGACGTAGGTCGTGACGTCGAAAGCGACGTCCCAGTGCATCCCCGCCGGGAACTGCTTTGCAAGGTCGGTCATGGCCGCGGTAACGCGACGTGACACGTCGAGCGCGTTGGCGCTCGGATACTGAAGTACGCCAAGGCCGACCACCTTCGAAGTTCCATCGAATCGCAGATCGGTCGTGTAGCTTTGTGCTCCGAGCTCGATACGCGCGACGTCAGCCAGCCGCACGTATCCGCCGTTGGGATTCGCGCGCAATATGATATTGGCGAACTGCGACGGGTCGGAAAGCTGTGTGAGCGCGTTGACCGTATAGGTGTATGGCTGGTTCTTGGGTGCGGGCGGCGAGCCGATGCTGCCGGCGGCGATCGCGGCATTCTGCTCCTGCAGCGCGCCGATGACGTCGTTCGCGTCGAGACCCTGTTGCTGGAGCTTGACGGGGTTGAGCCAGATTCGCATCGCGTACTGACGCTGGCCGAAGATGATCACTTGCGAGACGCCCGGCACGCGGGTGAGATCGTTCGTGACGTTGAGCTGCGCGTAGTTGCTCATCGTGAGCGTATCGAGGCTCTTGTCGGTTGAGGTGAGCGCGATGCCCATAACGAACGCGCCGGAATTCTTGGCGACCTGAATGCCGAGCTGCTGAACCGTTGCGGGAAGCAAGCCGAGTGAAGACTGAACGGCGTTCTGCACGTCCGCCGCGGCGATATCGAGATTCACGCCGAGGTTGAAGGTGCAGGTAATCGTCGAAACGCCCTGGCCGCTCGTCGAACTGAGATAGCGCAGGCCTTGCACCGTGTTAACGGCTTGTTCGAGCGGCGTTGTGACCTGCGCCTCAACGGCCTGAGGGCTTGCGCCGGTGTACGTCGCGGTCACCGTGACGACCGGCGGCGCGATCTGAGGATACTGCGAAATGGGCAACGCCGGGATGACCACCAAACCGGCAATCAAAATGAGGACGGAGGCTACCGTCGCAAGGACGGGACGATTGAGGAAGGCCTTGGTCACGTTAGGCCTTCCAACCTAACGACGGAATCTCAAGTTGCGCGGCCGGGGCCATTTGATGGATTTTTTAGAAGGCTTGCTCCGCGTGATAGGAGCTGCGTGACAGCGGGCTCGACACGACCTGATGAAACCCCTTTCCTCGCGCGAGCTCGCCGAGCCGGTCGAACCGTTGCGGCGAAACGAACTCGACGACCGGCAAATGCTTCTTGCTTGGCTGCAGGTACTGCCCCATCGTGAAGATGTCGACGCCGGCAGCGCGGGCGTCGTCGATCGCCGCTTCGATTTCCGAGTCGGTCTCGCCGAGCCCAAGCATTAGGGACGTTTTGGTGTAGCGCTCGGGGGCGCGCCGCTTGGCATGCGTGAGAACCGAGAGCGATTGATCGTACGCCGCGCGTTTGTCGCGCACGGCGGGCGTGAGCCGGCGTACGGTTTCGATATTATGCGCGAAGACGTCGGGCTTCGCGTCCAAGACGATGTCCACTGCGCGTAGATCGCCGCGGTAGTCGCCGCTCAGGATCTCGACCCGTGCCCCGGGAACCCGCTCGTGGATAGCGCGCACGGTATTGGCGAAGATCAGCGCGCCGCCGTCGGGCAGATCGTCGCGGTCCACTGCGGTGACCACGAGATATCGCCAGCCCAGATCGCGGACGGCTTCGGCGACCCGCAACGGTTCGAGCCAATCGATCTTACCGCGGGGATTCCCCGTCTTGACGTTGCAGAAA
The DNA here is from genome assembly GCA_019247395.1 of Vulcanimicrobiota bacterium. Lineage (GTDB taxonomy): Bacteria > Vulcanimicrobiota > Vulcanimicrobiia > Vulcanimicrobiales > Vulcanimicrobiaceae > Cybelea. The sequence goes on from JAFAOZ010000209.1 coordinate 1,848, forward strand.
CGGCAGCCGCGCGTGCACTCGTCGCCGAGAATCATGATCGTCGCCGTGCCCGCGCCCCAGCACTCCGCCACGTTGGGGCACGCGGCTTCTTTGCAGACCGTGTGCAGCGCGAGTGCGTTGACTTTTGCTTTGACGCGCTCGTACTCATCGCCGATCGGCAAGGATACTCGAAGCCAATCGGGCTTTCTCTGCACTAAATCAACGGTAACGGCCATGTTATGCCTCGACCGGTTGGACGAAGTCGACCGAGAACGTGCGTGCGAGCTCGTCGAGCAGGACCTCTTTCGCGGCGCCGATATCGATGGCGCGCCCCGTCTCGGCGCAGAGCGAGGTGATGCCGCGATCCGGCAGCCCGCATGGCACGATCATGCGATTGTAGTCGAGCGGCGTGGAAACGTTGAGTGCGATGCCGTGGAGCGAAACCATCCGCTGCACTGCAAGGCCGATCGCGCAGATTTGGTTGCGGCCGACCCAAACCCCGGCGTGGCCGCTCCAACGCTCGCCACGCACCCCGAAACGTGCGCAGAGATTGATGACGGCCGATTCGAGCGAGCGTACCAGCGGAACGACTTCGCGAAAACGTTCGAGCTTGCGAATCGGATAGACGACGAGTTGGCCCGGGCCGTGAAAGGTCACGTCGCCGCCGCGCTCGACGTGGACGAGCTCTACGCCGCGGCGAAAAAGCTCTGCAGCGGGCAGAACGACGTTCTCCGGCTTTGCCTGCCGCCCCAGTGTGATGACCGGTGGATGCTCCACGACGATCCACGTGTCGGGCGCGGTTCCGTCGCGCACGGCTTCATGGAGCCGATGTTGCAGATCCCAGACTTCGCGATACGGCCGTACTCCGAGATCGAGAAGCTGCGCTCGACTGACCATGCCGCCCGCTATGCGGTCACCGGCGTTTTCGGCTTGGGATTGATAATGTGGATCGCTTTTCCGTGCGCGGCCTCGGCTGCGTCCATAATGCCTTCCGTGAGCGTCGGGTGCGGATGGATGGAAAGGCCGATGTCTTCCAAGGTTGCGCCCATCTCCAAGGCGATCACCCCTTCGCCGATCAGCGACTCCGCCTGCGGCGCGACGATGTGCATACCGAGCAGCAGATCGCTCTTCGCATCGCCGACGAGTTTGATGACGCCTTCGCTCTCGTTCATCGTGCGCGCGCGGCCGCTCGCCGCCAACGGGAACTTGCCGATGCGCAGCTCATAACCGGCGGCCTTCGCCTCGTCCTCGGAGAGACCGACTGTGGCGACTTCGGGATCGGTGTAGATGCAGTTCGGTACCGCAACGGGATCGAAAGCGGCGGATCGATCGCCGTTGATGACTTCGGCCGCGACGACGCCTTGCTTCATCGCGCGATGGGCCAGGAGCGGCGCGCCGGTGACGTCGCCGATCGCAAAGATGTTCGCGACCTTCGTGCGTTGTTGCCGGTCGGCGGCGAGGAATCCGCGCTCGTCCACTTCGAGACCGGCTGCCTTGAGATTCAGATTATCGGTAACCGGACGCCGCCCGACCGCAACGAGAACCATGTCGAACTCGCGCGTCTCATCTTTTCCGCCGGTACCTTCACCATTGATCGTGGCTTTAACGTTCGGGCCGTGTTTTTCGAGCGCGCCCACTTTGGTGTTGAGCATGATCTCGATGCCTTGTTTTTTGAGAATGCGCCCGAGCGTCTTGCCGACCTCGAGATCGGTGCCGGTGAGAATCTGCGCCATCATCTCAACGACCAATACATCGGCGCCGAGACGGCGATAGACCGTCGCGAACTCAAGACCG
>JAFAOZ010000267.1 GCA_019247395.1 Vulcanimicrobiota bacterium
GACGACGAGGGCGTTCCCGGGCAGCACAAGGTGCTGGTTGAAAAGGGCGTGTTGCTCGGCTACATGCAAGACCGTCTCAACGCGCGCTTGATGGGTGTCGAATCGACCGGCAGCGGACGGCGGCAATCGTTCCGCTTCGTCCCCCAGCCGCGAATGTGTAACACGTATATGCCGGGCGGCGATGCGAGCGTCGACGAGATCGTGGCAACGACGCAGCGCGGCATCTACGCAAAATCGTTTGCCGGCGGGCAGGTCGAGATCGCCAAAGGTGATTTCGTCTTCATGGTTGGCGAAGGCTACTTAGTCGAGAACGGCAAGATCACGACGCCGGTGCGCAACGCGACGATTATTGGAAACGGCCCCGACGCGATGATGAAAGTCGTTGCCGTCGCGAACGATGCGCGGTTGGCGCGACGTCATTATACCTGCGGCAAGGGAGGCCAATACGTTCCCGTCGGCGTCGGCATGCCGACGGTGAAGATCGCATCTATTACGGTTGGTGGAACGCAGCATGGATGAATCCCGCGCGACGGAGCTTGCGCAGCAAGCGCTCGCGCTCGCGCACCGTGCTGGCGCGCAGAGCGCCGAGGCATCGGTTTCGATCGCGCAACGCTTTCACGCCGAGGCACGCGAGAACGTGGTGGCGCGGCTCGAAGGCTCGACGGGTAAAAGCCTCTTCCTGCGTGTCTTCCGCGACGGACGCAAATCGACGCTCTCGACGACCGACTTGTCGGCGGATGGACTACGCGAGGCGGTGGATCGTGCCGTTGCCAATGCCGATCTCGTTGCGCCCGACGAGTATGCCGGGCTTCCGGAGGCCGCGGCCGCCGATGGCGCAGAGCTTCGGCTGACCGATCCTTTCTTGGGGCGTCGTGACGGCGGCGAAAAAGTCGACGAAGCGATCGAACTCGAACGGCTGATTCGGGCTGCCGACGCGCGCGTTACCAACTCGAGCGGTTCGCATTATAGCGATGCTGTGGCGGTGACGGCGATCGCGAATTCGACCGGATTCGCGGCGGCCTACGGCTGGACGCGCGTGGGCCGTTCCACCGGCCCCGTAGCGCTGGATGGCGAGGTCAAACGTACGGCGCAATACGGTACGGCAGCGCGGCATTTAGCCGATCTCGAAACGCCGGCATCGGTTGCGTCCACCGCCGTGCGGCGGGCCGTCGATTTGTTTGGTGCTCGCAAACCCCCGACGATGCGCGTGCCGGTCATCTTCGAACGCGACGTCGCCGCAGCGCTGTTGGACGATCTCTTTGCCGCCGTTTCGGCGGCGAACGTGGCGGTCGCAAACTCGTGGTTGAGCGGGCAGATCGGAAACCGCATCGGCAGCGACCTCGTGCGCGTCGTTGACGACGGGCGTGTGCCGGGCGGATTGGGAAGTGCGCCATTTGACGGTGAGGGCGTCCCGACGCGCCGCACACCCGTTTTCGAAGATGGCGTGCTGCGCACGTTCCTCTTCGATACGTACTACGCGCGCAAGCTGGGGGCCGCGACGACCGGAAACTCGACGGGCGGCGGCATCGGGCCCAGCAACTTCTACCTCGAGCCGGGCTCGCAGACGCTTGCCGAGCTCATCGCCGCGACCCCCGTCGGCGTACTCGTGCTCGATACGATCGGCTTTGCGACCGAGCACGCGTCCGGAACGTATAGTCGCGGGGCGCGCGGTTTTTTCATCGAAGGCGGCGAACTCGCATATCCCATCGATGAGTTCACAATTGCGGGCCGATACACCGAAATGCTCGCCGGCGTCGACGCCGTTGCGAACGATCTGCGCTTTGACAGCTCGGTCGTCTCACCCTCGTTTCGGGTCGCGGAGATGACGGTGAGCGGAAACTAGATAACCATGGTATTGATGTCGCAGCCGGCGATCAGCTTGACGATGGTGCTTCGGATCGATATGCCGAACGAGCCGGGGGCGTTCGGTACGTTGGCCAACGCGATCGGCGATGCCGGCGGCGCAATCGGCGCCGTCGACATGCATACCGTCGGCCGCACGCGCGTCGTGCGAGATGTAACGATCGGCGTTCCCTCCGAAGCCTCTGCAAACGACGTTCGCCGGGCGGTCGAGACGATCGACGGCGCGCGCATCATCTTCGCTGCGGATTCGACCTTCCTCGCGCACATCGGCGGCAAGATTCGCATCGATCCAAAAATCACGATCAAGAGCCGGCAAGATCTTTCGACCGTCTATACGCCCGGCGTCGCGCGCGTTTCGATGGCGATCGCGGCCGACCCGGCCAAGGCGTTCCAACTGACGGTCAAACGCAACACGGTTGCGGTCGTCACCGACGGCACGGCCGTGCTTGGCTTGGGTGATATTGGTCCGCTCGGCGCATTGCCCGTGATGGAAGGCAAGGCAATGCTCTTTAAGCAGTTTGCCGATATCGACGCATTCCCGATCTGTCTCGATACCAAAG
>JAFAOZ010000076.1 GCA_019247395.1 Vulcanimicrobiota bacterium
TACAAAGAATCCGCTTCAGGCGGACTACACGACCTGCTTTTCAGCAGCCACGCAGAGCGGCGTTTCGCCGGGCTCGCTCTTTATTCCAAATCCCGAAACCGGCACGTTCGATAACTTCGGCGCCTTCCGCCAGCCGAGCCAGCTGAACCTGAGCTTACAGCTGGGTTACGAGCTGACGCCGCGAGTTAAAATCAATGCGCTCTTGGCGAATCTCGTTAACGCCTGTTTCGGTGGATCGTCCGAGCCGTGGACAAAGCAGTTTCCGCCCAATAGCTATACCTGCGGGTATCAGGCGAACTATTATTACGTTTCCAATTTTTACAACGGGGTCTCGCCGAACGACCGCGGCGCGAACGCGGTGCCGCTCAATGCGGCGTTCAAGCAGCCATTCATTCCGGCCTACGCCGATACGAACGCCTTCGTGCTGCCGAACCCGTTCAACGCGTACTTGCAGTTCAACATTAGCTTGTAAGAGCATGGCCAATAGCAGTTTCGGCGGCGCGGATGAGACGCCGCGAGCCGATCAGCTCGCGGGCTGCGGCAATGTCGGGCGCGGGTGGTCGATCGGTGGTCCATGGCGCGATGCTTTCACGCGCGGCTTCGTAGGCCGCTTGCGTTCCGCGCCCAGAACGCAGCGGTCGTCGTAGATCCGTCGCGGCGAGCGCGCCAAGCAGCTCGCACGCGAGCGCTCCTTCGACGTTGTCGAGCACGCGCGGAAGGATGTTCGCCGAGGTCATGCCCATGCTGACGTGGTCCTCTTGGCCCGCCGACGTTGGAATGGAATCGACGCTCGACGGCCACGCGTAGCCTTTGTTCTCGTTGACGAGCGCGGCGGCGGTATACTGCACGATCATCAGGCCCGACTCCAAGCCGAGGCGCGCCGCGAGGAAGAGCGGCAGTCCGCGATCCTGTGCGTTGAGCAGCAAGTAGAGCCGGCGTTCCGCGATGGAGGCGAGTTCCGCAACCGCCATCTTGAGAAAATCGAGGACCAGCGCGATCGGCTCGCCGTGAAAGTTGCCGCCCGAAATAAATTCGCCGTCCTCCGGAAAGACGAGCGGATTATCGGTGACGGAGTTCGCCTCGATCTCCGTCACGTGGCGCACGTGCGCCAGCGAATCGCGAACGGCTCCGTGAACGACGGGAATGCAGCGGAATGAGTAGGGATCTTGGACGCGATCGCACTCGGCGTGCGATTGAACGATCTCGGAGCCGGCAAGCAGCGCGCGAAGGTTTCCTGCTACGCGCTCTTGGCCCGGATGCGGACGCAGATCGTTCAAACGACGATCGAAGACCCGTTCGGTTCCCAGATATGCTTCAAGGGACATCGCGCCGATGACGTCGGCCGCTGCTGCAAGCCGCGCCGCGCGCAACATGCCGAGCGCCGCGACGGCGGTCATGACTTGCGTGCCGTTGATGAGTGCGAGCCCCTCTTTCGCTCCGAGCTCGACCGGTGCAAGACCGGCGCGCTCGAGTGCGGTATGGCTCGGCAGCCGCTCCCCGCGATAAAAGGCTTCACCTTCCCCGATCAACGTCAGCGTCATATGCGCCAGCGGAGCGAGATCGCCGCTCGCGCCGACGGAACCCTGTGATGGAACGACGGGCGTGACGCCCCGAGCGAGCATCGCGACGAGAAGCTCGAGCGTCTCGGGCTTGATCCCCGAGTGTCCGGCTGAGAGCGAATTCGCGCGCAGAACGCCCGCCGCGCGCACGAACGGGATCGACAGTGGCTCGCCCGTGCCTGCCGCGTGGCTTCGCACGAGATTGAGCTGAAGCGCGACCGCGTCCGCCGGGTCGACCGCAATGTTCGCTAAGCGTCCGAAGCCCGTCGTCACGCCGTAAATCGTCTCGCCGCTGTCGAAACGGCTATCAACGAACTCCCGCGCGCGCCGTACGCGTTCGCGCGCGCCTGCAGCAACGGTGACCGGCGCGCCCTCGGCGACGGCTTCGATCTCTTCGAGCGTCAGGTGATGCCCGTCGAGCGGGATTTGATTCAAAACTTCGACCAGTCGGGATGTGTCGGCTTGGCAAGCGGCGATCCGTTCTGAATCACGATCGTCTCGTGATCGCGAAGCGCGATGCTACGGGGATCGCGGCCGTGCCACGGCGTGCCGTTCACCCAAATCGAGAGACGGCCCCCGTGCGGAGCGGTGAGCGTGGCGGCGCGCGTCCAACTGAGCTCGGGGCCCCAGATGTCGAAAAATTCGCCCAGCGTAAAGTTACGCTTGACGGGCGACTCGATATGAATAAATCCGTCGGCGCTGTGCGTATGGATCCAGTACAAGCACTGGCCGCTTTGCGGCATGCCGATTTGGGCAGGCACTTGCACGGCATGACCGCGATCGTAGAGCTGCAAGTTGGCGTGAATGTGCTCGACCACGCCTTCGGTTGGATCGCAGCGAATGCCGTCGATGGGTAGCGTTCCAAAAAAACTCTGCGCCAATAGAATCGTTGAAAAAATCATCGTCGCGGCTCTTCGCTGCGGCTTGGCAGCCTACCCTCGGCACGCATCAATGTCGGGTACGGACGCTGCTATTTGTGTATAACGAAAAAATAACTGTGGATTGCTTGTGAATTTCACCAGACGCCCGCTTGTCGTTGCAATGCGTGCGTGATACGATGCACGAGCTTCGAATCTTCGAAGTGTGACGAACGTATCGATCGCGACCAATGCAACCGGAAACGTTGCGATGAGCAGCTCTCCGCGGCAACGGTCAAACCGCCGCGCCGGCGTCAGTGGGGTTGCCGCAAGGTAGCCAAACAGGCGAGGCAGGTGAGTGAATACGTCGGAGCCCGTCGCGGCCTAGCCTCGACGGGTTTCGTTATTGGCGGTCGGATGAGTCTTGCGTGGAGTCCGCTTCGTACTTCGTTGCGATGTCGCGCGCGACGTCCGCGATGCGGGCGCGTGCCTCCTCGGGAGCGACGACCTCGGCTTGCGAGCCCCAGCCCAGCACCCAACGAACGAGCTCGTCAACGTCAGCGACGTGATACGTAATCTCGACCGAGCCATCCGCGCGCGATTCGACCTCACGTTCGGCAACGATGCGCGCCGCGGCGGCCGCTTTTGCGACGCGTGCCGCGAAACGCACCCGCACTTCGGTCGTCTGCTCGGCGTGCAGCACGCCGCTGATCGAGGCCGCGGCAAAGGCCTCGACGTTGAATCCCTCGGGCCGCACGAACGTCTTCGCGAGAACCTCCACCCGTGTGACACTGTCTACCGCGAACGTCCGCATATCTTTGCGTTTGTGGTCGTAGGCAACGCAGTAGACGCGGCCGGCATTAACGATGAATCCGTAGGGGTCGGCTACCCGCGCGCTCGATTTGCCCTCCTTATCCTGATAGCGGAAGCGCACGCTGCGCGAGTTACGCTCCGCCGACGACAAGAGCGCGAAAGCACGCTCGCCCTTCTCGTCGAGACGGATTTCCGAGAGCCGGAATGCGACCGGCGAGGACGCCTCGACGCGCGCGCGGGCAGTACGCCCCGCGCTGTCGACGAGCTTCTCGGCCACATCGTCGATCGACGCGCCGATCGTACCGCCGATACTCGCGCTGAGCGATCGCAGTGCGACCAATCCGAAGAGCTCGCCGCTGCTCAAGTCGAGTCGCTTGAGGCTATAACCGCCAGCAAACCGATAAATGTTCGCGGCGCGATCGAAGTATAACGGAAAGCCGGCGTCCGATAGAATCGCGAGATACCGGCGGAGGCTTCGCGTGCTCGGCCGCCGGCCGCTCTCGGCGATACGCTCCTTGAGATCTTCGAACGAATGCTGCCCCTGATCGATCGCGTTGAGCAATCGTACGAGCAGCACGACCTTGGAGTCGCCTTCGGGCGCGGTCATCCGGCCGGCGGCGATGCCTCCGGCTTTGGGAAACATCCGTCGGGCGCGTTGACCGGAGGCGCGGTCGGCTGCGGCGGCGTCGCCGTCAAGCCGATCTGCGCCGGATAGAAGGAGCCGCCGTCGGTCATCGTTTGTACGACTGCGCGCGTCGTCTGCCCGGGCGGCAGTTCGAAGGACGTCACCTGATAGGGCGTCGGGGTGCGCACGCATCCCACTTCGATGAGCTGGTTGCCGACCAAAAAGTTGGCGAGCGCCGGTCCGGCCAGCGGTTTGAAATAGAGGTAGGCGGTGAACGCGGAGGCGCCGGGATTATTCATGGTCAGTGCGATGGTATGCGTGATGCCGTAGTCGCCGTAGTCGTGTCCGGCCGCAGCCGCATCCACGCTCGGGGGCGTCGGGTCCGTATCGCCGATCACCAACGTCGCGTCGGGACCGCCCGCTGTATAGGTGAGCGCATCGGAGCCGAAGCCCGCGATCTTGAAGATGCCGGTGCGGTGGTGTCCGTCGCCGAGCAGAACCGGCCCGCCCAGCAGCGAGCGCGGATCACCTTCCGCCGAAAGCGCCAGAACGGTTACGACGACCGGCCCACCGGAGAGAACGCGCAGATCAACTGCTCCCGCCACCAGTTGGCGCAGCGCCATGGGCACGGCGGCGAGCAGATATGGATCATCCTGCGAGAGGTTTACGACGACGCCTTCGCCCTGCGCTTTCGTCAGCAGAAAGTTCTTCGTGACGGTGTGGCCGACGTGCATCACATCCATATTGGGGCCGGCCTGCGATTGAACGAGCTGCACCGACGTGGGATCCTGCGAGCTGCTGGTGAGGGCGACGACGAGCATACGCGGGTCGGCGGCATTGTCGTGATAGTAGTAGAGCCGCGTCGGCTGTCCCGCCACGATGCTGCCGCGAAAGAGCACACCGTCCTGCGCGACGTGTTCGGGATCATCGTCGTAAAAGAGCAGCGCCGGCGCAAACGAATCCAGCGCGACACTCTGGACCGTCACGGTCGTGGTTCCGGCTTGGTCGAAGTACCGGCCGTTGCCCGCGATCTGAACCGGCACGACGAACTGCGCGCCTTGGCCCGCCGGAAGGGGTGCCGCCGGCACCGGGCTGAGATTGCCGATCGACACCGTTGCACCCGGCATCGCTTTCGTCAGCCGCGTTACCAAGTTGGTGACCTGCGATGCGAGCCAATCGGCGCGGACCGGATTGCCGGTGACCGTGAGCGACGTCTGCGGCACGATCGTTCCTGCGTTGAACGCCACGCGTACCGGTAAGTCGGCGTGCTCCCCATTTGCATCCACGACGTGCAGCGTGTCGTCGCCGGTCGCCTGCGTCGCGGTAATCGTCAGGCTGGTGCCGTCGGGACTGACGACGACGTTGACCAGCTTCTGGTCGAGCGTCGCCTGTACGGGCGGCGTCGCTCCGCCGATCCCGACGACGCGCTGCTGCGCCGGGTTCATTTGGATGCTCGCCGGCGAAAGCGTAAGCGCAGGCGGAGTGGCCTGCGCTACGACGGTTGCGAGAACGAGGGCGTGCACTCGTCTCTACGTTCGGCCGCGGAGTCGGCGGCTCAGGTGACGGCCGGAACGTCGGGCGGAGGCGCTGCGGGCGGCTCGACCGACGGGATCTTGGAGTACTTCATCTTCTCCGGATCGTCGGGATCGACGTCTCCGAGAATGTGGTCGCCCGAACCGAACGCGCCCTTGAGCATCTCCTCGGCGAGCTCGTCTTCGACCATGCGTTGAATCGCGCGGCGCAGCGGACGCGCACCAAACTGCGGGTCCCAGCCCTTCTTCGCAAGGAGTTGCTTCCCGGCGTCGGTGACCTTGAGCTCCATCTCTTGCGCGCGAACTTCGCGCACCACCTTTTGCAGCTCGAGACCGACGATCTGTTCGATCTGCTCGCGTGAGAGCTGATGGAAGACGATCACTTCGTCGACGCGATTGAGGAACTCCGGACGGAAGGTCTGCTTAACCTCTTCGAGCACGCGATTCTTCATGCGCTCGTAGGCCTTGACCTCATCCTCGGCGGAAAGCTTCTGCGGACGGAATCCGATGTCGGTGGTCGTCGTCATTCCCGTTGCGCCGACGTTGCTGGTCATGATGATGACCGAGTTCTTGAAATCGACTTGGCGACCCTGAGAATCGGTCAACCGTCCGTCTTCGAGCACTTGCAGCAGCAAGTTGAAAACGTCGGGATGCGCCTTCTCGATCTCGTCGAGCAGCACGACCGAGTACGGACGGCGCCGCACCGCTTCGGTGAGCTGACCGCCCTCTTCGTACCCGACGTATCCGGGCGGCGCGCCGACCAGGCGCGAGACCGCGTACTTCTCCATGTACTCCGACATGTCGATGCGGATCATTGACTCCG
>JAFAOZ010000313.1 GCA_019247395.1 Vulcanimicrobiota bacterium
CGCCGCCGGCGGTCGCTTTGAGCAGCAGCGGATACCCAATGGTGCCCGCCGCTTGCTGCGCTTCCTCGATCGAATCGAGAATGCCGCTGCCCGGGGTGGTCGCGACGCCTGCCTCGCGGACGACGCGTTTCGCCGACGCCCTATCGCCCATCAGCGCAATCACGCTGGGCTTGGGCCCGATGAAGGTCAAACCGTGGTCGCTGCAGATTTCGGCGAATCGCGCATTCTCGGCGAGAAATCCGTAACCGGGATGAATGGCGTCGCAGTTGGTCACGAGGGCGGTCGAAATAATATTCGGAATGTTCAAATACGAACGCGCCGCCGGTCCGGGCCCGACGCAAAATGCTTCATCCGCTTGGCGAACGTGCATCGAATCGCGATCGGCTTCGGAAAAGATCGCGACGGTCGCCATACCGAGCTCTTGGCACGCACGATTGATCCGTAACGCGATCTCGCCGCGATTGGCAATCAGGACCTTTTTGAAAATTTCTAATGTCCTCGCGATATCAGAAAGAGCGCTTGCCCATACTCGACCGGAGCACCGTCGGTCGCCGCGATGGAAACGATTCGGCCCGTATCCGTGCTATGCACCGGCGTTCGAATACCGAGCGCTTCGATAAAGCCAAGCTCTCGATCGCCATCCACGGTCTCGCCTTCCGCGGGCGCCGGACGGCTAAGATGGAAGATTCCGACCAGATCGGCCTTGATCGTATCCACGCGCGCGGAGCCGCTTTCGGGTGCTCCGTCACCGCGCGAACCGTCGCTTGACGCACGGCGCCGCCCGCCGGCAGCGACTTCAATCGCATCGTCGCCGCGTTCGATGCGCACGCGAGCGGCGCCGCTCTCCGAGAGAAAACGCGCAAGCGCGCCGATGCGTTCGACGACGGATGAAACTTCTCGCTCGGGCATCTCCGTGATGTTTTCGCGCTCGACGCGCGCGACCCCCGCGAGCTCCGATTCGGCAAGCGCATCGCGCAGCGGCGCAAAGCGCCCGTCAATTTCCGCAAGCGGAACGAGCACAAAGGCGCGTTCGCGCAAGTAGGGGTGCGGAACGCGCAAACCGGGCTCGTCGAGCTCGAGATCGTCGTAGAGCAGTAAGTCGAGGTCGATCGTGCGCGGCGCCCAGCGCTCGCCCCGAACGCGACCCATACTCGATTCGATGGCACGCAACCGTTCGAGCAGCACTCGCGGCGAGAGTGCTGTTTCGATTGCAACGACGGCGTTGAGGTACCACGGTTGATTCGGGTTGCCCCACGGCGCGGTGCGATAAAACGACGAGACGCCGGTGATGCCGCCAAGCGTTGCAATCTCGCGCAGTGCGCGCTCGGCGTACGCGGCGCGATCGCCGAGATTACTGCCGATTCCGATGTATGCGATCACGCGTGAGCCTCACCGACGGCGTGGCACCATTAAGGATCTGCGGCTTCGAGAGCGTCACCGTTGCTCGCGCAACGCGCTCGTCGGCGAAGGCCGCGTCGAGCAGGTCGCTGCCGAGCCGTTCGAGCAGCGCATATGAAGTCGTGGAGACGATGCGAACGATGCGATCGTGTAATGCATCGTAGTCCATCGTTTCTGCGAGCTCGTCGCTACGCTGCGCGGCTTGGAGATCGAGTTCGGCGGTCAGGTCGACCTCGATGAGTTGCCGCTGCTCGCGTTCGCCCGGATTCGCGCCGTGACGGCCGTAGGCGCGCACGCCGTGCAGAGCTATTTCGTCCATCCGGCGGGCCTCCAGTCGCGGACGATCGCATCGGCAACCGCAACGGCGTCGCGCGCTGCGGCAACGTCGTGAACGCGAACGATATCGATGCCCGCTTTGACCGCGAGCGCCGTCGTTGCGACGGTTCCGTACACGCGGTCGGCCGGCTCCCGGCCCGTCAGCTTGCCGATTGTCGATTTTCGCGAAGCGCCCAGCATCGTCGGAAAGCCGAGCGCGACGAGCCGGTCGAGCTGCCGCAGCACTTCAATATTTTGGTCTGCCGTTTTACCGAAACCGATTCCGGGGTCCAAAACGATTGCATCGCGCCCGATTCCGTGCGTCATCGCGCGTGCGGCGCAGTCTTCCAGGTAGCGCAGCACGCAATCCATAACGGGGCCATCGTACTCGGTGCCGATCTGATTGTGCATCGCTACCAGCGCCATGCCGCCCGACGCTGCGACCTCGAGCAGCTCGTCCGGCGCGCCCCAAACGGAATTGACCATGTCGGCGCCCGCCTCACGCGCCGCGTTCAGCACTGCAGGCTTATAGGTATCGACGGAGATGGGCGCGTCGGGCAAACGCTCTCGCACGGCACGGATGACCGGTACGACGCGCTCGATTTCGACGGTTTCGCTGACCGGCTGGTGCCCCGGTCGCGTCGATTCACCGCCAATATCCAGTATATCCGCACCCGCCGTCCATTGCGCGATGCCACGTTCGACCGCGTTGAACGCGTCGACTACACCGTCTCCCGAAAATGAATCCGGCGTGACGTTGACGATTCCCATGATCCGGGTGCGATCACCCCAGTAAAATCCGCCCCGCGCGAGAGGCGCTGAAGCTACGCGGGGGTTGGAGCGTACCACTCGCGCAGGCCTGCGACGACGAACGTCGAGCCGGTCACGACGATGACGTCGTCCGCGTCGGCGTTGCGGCGCGCGATCGAGAACGCGTCGACCGGGTCGTTGATCGCGCGGCCCCAGCCGCCGAGATCGTCCAGGATCGACGCGAGCCGCTGCGGCCGCGACGCCGTG
>JAFAOZ010000160.1 GCA_019247395.1 Vulcanimicrobiota bacterium
TCGACGCGCTGGAGGTCGACGTCATCGGACTCAACTGCTCGACCGGACCTGCACAAATGCGCGATTCGATTCGCTATCTTTGCGAGCGCTCGCGCGCCTTCGTGAGCGTGATTCCCAATGCGGGGCTTCCGCTGATGGGGCCGCAAGGCGAGACCATTTATCCCGAGAGTCCGGAAGAACTCGCTGCAGAGCTTGCCGCTTTCGTGCGCGACTTTGGCGTCAACGTCGTCGGCGGATGTTGTGGAACGACGCCGGACCACATTGCGGCCTTGCGCACGGCGATCGAGCGCGTCGAGCGCAACGCGCGCCCGCAGCTCTCGATTGCGCAGGAAGCGGCATCGGCGATTACGGCGGTCGCGCTGGAACAGGAACCGCGGCCATTGATCGTCGGGGAACGTATCAATGCGCAAGGCTCGCGCAAGATCAAGCGTCTGCTTTTAGAGGATCGCTATGACGACGTCACGCTCGTCGCCCGAGAGCAGGTTGAAGGCGGCGCGCACGTGCTGGACGTCTGCGTTGCGCTTACCGAGCGCGCCGATGAAGACGAGCAGATGCGCCAGGTCGTGCGGCGGCTCGCCCAATCGATCGACGCGCCGCTGGCGATTGACTCCACCGAGCCGCGCGTGCTCGAGGTTGCGCTGCAGAATTACGCCGGCCGCGCGATCCTCAACTCGGTGCATCTCGAATCGGGCCGCGCCAAAATGGATGCCGTGCTGCCGATCGCGATGGAGCACGGCGCCGCGGTGATCGCGCTGACGATCGACGAGAGCGGCATGGCGAAAACCGCCGCGCGGAAGGCGGAAGTGGCGCGGCGCATCTACGAGATCGCGGTCACCGAGTATGGCTTGCCGCCGGGCGCGCTGATCTTCGACGCGCTGACCTTCACGCTCGCAACCGGCGAGGCTGAGTTCGCATCCTCGGCGACTGAGACGATCGAAGGGATTCGCGCGATCAAGCGGGAGTTGCCGGGAACGCTGACGTCGCTCGGCATCTCAAACGTATCGTTCGGCCTCAAAGCGCCGGCCCGCGCGGCGCTCAACTCGGTCTTTTTACACCATTGCGTGCAAGCGGGGCTCGACTGCGCGCTCGTGCATCCGAAAGAGATCGTCCCCTATTTCGAGGTGGATGCGGAGGTGCGCGCGCTCTGCGACGATCTCGTCTTCAACCGCCGCCCCGACGCGCTGACGCGCCTGATCGAGCATTTTGAGTCCTCTGTCATCCTGAGCCCCTCGACTTCGCTCGGGGTAAACGTAGTCGAAGGACCGCTTGATACGTCGCGGCCCATCGAAGAGCGCATTCATCAGGCGATTCTGTTGCGGCGCAAAGACGGAATCGAAGCGAAGATCGACGAGGCGCTCGAGCAGTATACGCCGATCGAGGTACTCAACACAATTCTGCTTCCTGCCATGAAAGACGTCGGCGATCGCTTCGGACGCGGCGACCTGATCCTGCCGTTCGTGCTGCAGTGCGCCGAGGTGATGAAGAAGGCCGTCGCCCATCTCGAGCAATTCCTCGAGCGGCGCGAAGGAACGACGAAAGGCACCGTCGTGCTGGCGACCGTCTTCGGCGACGTGCACGATATCGGCAAGAATCTCGTCCACACCATTTTAGTCAACAACGGCTACACGGTGCACGACCTTGGCAAGCAAGTGCCGGTCAACACGATTTTGGAAAAAGCGGTCGAGGTGCATGCCGACGCCATCGGCCTGTCGGCGTTGCTCGTCTCGACCAGTAAGCAGATGCCGATTTGTCTTGAAGAGCAAGAAGCACGCGGGCTGCGCTTTCCGGTCATCATCGGCGGCGCCGCGATCAACCGCGATTTCGGCCGGCGCATCGCACTTCTCGATGGCGGCAAACGATTCTTCGAGCCCGGCTGTTTTTACGCGCGCGACGCCTTCGAAGGTCTCGATCTCATGGATGCGATCACCGGCAACGAGCAACGGCGCGCCGAGCTGGTCGATCGCGCCAAGCGTGAGGCATTTGCGCAGCGCGAGCGCCACCGCGTGGCCACGACCGGCAACATCGCGCTTCTTTCAGCCGTCAAGAGCGAGGTTGCCGACGTTCCCAAGCCGCCGTTTTGGGGCGCACGCATCCTTTGCGACGTCAACCTTCGTGAGCTCTGGGAGTGCTTCGATCTGCGCAGCCTCTACCGCTTATCGTGGGGCGCCTCTAATACCAAGGGCGGGGAATTCGATCGGCTCCTCGCCGAAGAGTTCGAGCCCCGGCTGCAACGATATCAACGGGAAGCGTTGCGCGGCGATCTGCTCGAACCGCGTGCGGTTTACGGATACTTCCCGGCAGCCGGTCTCGCCAACGACGTGATCCTGTATGATCCCGCGGATCCGCGACGAGAGCTCGCGCGTTTGGCATTTCCGCGCCAGGCGGGCGGCGAACATTTGAGCTTGGCAGATTATCTGCGCGAGCCCGTAGACAACGCTGCGGCCGACGTTGTCGCACTCCAAATCGTCACCATCGGGGCCAACGCAACGCGGCGAACCGAGGCGCTGCAGTCGCAGGGCGAATATAGCGACGCATATTTCCTTCACGGCTTTTCCGTGCAAGCCGCCGAGGCGCTCGCCGAGCATACGCATCGCCGTATCCGCCGCGAGCTCGGGTTACCGCTGGACCGCGGCAAACGTTACTCCTGGGGATACGGCGCGTGCCCCGATTTGCAGCAGCACGAGACCGTCTTTGCGCTGCTCGATGCGACGGCTGCAATCGGCGTTACGCTGACGGAGGCCTTTCAAATCGTGCCGGAGCAGTCGACCGCGGCGATCGTCATGCACCATCCACGCGCGGCGTACTTCAATGCCGCCGCTACTCGGGAACTCGCCGCCTCATAGCAGGCCACGGCCGGTAATGGGCGTATCGCCTGCAGGAATGAGCGTTCAACTCGTCCTGCACGTTGGGCTTGCAATCGTCGCGGTCGTTATCATCGCCGCTTTACTTCGCGCGTCTCGGCACCTCAAGGCGGGATGGCCAAAACCCGTGGAGACGGCGATCGGATTCGTCACGAATTTCTTCGATACGCTCGGGATCGGGTCGTTTGCTCCAACGACCTCACTCTTCAAGTTTTTGCGGCTCGTTCCCGATGAGCGGATACCGGGCACGCTCAACGTCGGACACACGTTGCCGACCATTGTGGAAGCGTGGATCTACATTCTAATCATCAGCGTCGTGCCGTTGACGCTCATCGCGCTCATCGTCGCTGCAGTTGCGGGCGCGTGGCTCGGGGCCGGCGTCGTTTCGCGCCTTCCGCGGAGATACGTTCAGATCGGCATGGGCGCCGCGCTGCTCGCTGCCGCAGCGTTGTTCATTCTGAGCAATCTGCGCGGGAGCTATTTCGGTTTGACCGGCGACGCACTGGGATTGACCGGCACGCGGCTCATTGTCGGAATCGTCGCAAGCTTCTGCTTGGGCGCTCTCATGACGATCGGCATCGGCATGTACGCGCCGGCGATGATCCTGGTGAGCCTTCTTGGAATGAACCCAAAGGCGGCGTTTCCGATCATGATGGGGTCGTGCGCGTTTTTGATGCCGATCGCGAGCTTGCGCTTCATTCGGTACGAAGCATTTTCGATGCGCGCTGCGTTAGGTCTAACGTTGGGTGGAATCCCAGGGGTTCTCATCGCCGCCTACATCGTCAAGTCATTGCCGCTCACGGCGGTACGATGGCTTGTCGTCGTCGTCGTTTTGTACGCCGCGATCGCGATGCTGCGCTCGGCGTTAGGGCGCTCGACCGCGTCTGAAAGCGCCGAGGAAGAGCTCGTCCCCGTTCCTTAAACGGCGACTTCCAAACGATTGTAGACGAAGCGCCCGCCGACCATCGTCGCGATCACGGAGTAATCTTTGTCCCAGAACGAGAGGTCGGCGCGTGCGCCGTGCGCGATGCGGCCCATCTCACCGTCGTGGTGAATGAGCCGCGCCGGTGCGAAGGTCACGGCGACGATTGCTTGCGCGAACGGAATCTGCGCGTATGACATGTAGTTGCGCAGCGCTTCGTCGATCTGCAGCGCGCTCCCGGCGATGGTACCGTCGGCAGACCGCATCACGCCGCCTTCGATGTGATAGCCGGGATCGGCGGCCGGCATGTTGTCGGTTGCCAGAACGACGCGATCTCCAAGCGTGCGGTGCAGAATGTCGATCATGACCGGAGATACGTGGATACCATCGCAGATCACTTGCACGAGCGTGCGGCGATCTTGGATGAATGCCGCCAAAATCGACGGATCGCGGTGGTCGAGCGGCGGCATTCCGTTGAACGCGTGCGTGAGCGAACGAAAACCCAAGCCGATTGCGAGCATGCCCTCGCGGTAACGGGCGCCGGTGTGCCCCGCGGAGCAAACGACGCCGTTCTCTAGGAAGACGCGTATTGCGTCGCCGGCGCCGTCAACCTCGGGCGCCATCGTCACCATGAGGCAGCCGCCCTTGCATGCATCGACCATCTCTTGCGCCCGCCCCCGCGTTGCGGGCAGAAGCCATTCGTGCCGGTGGATGCGTCGAAACTTCGGATTGAGGAACGGCCCTTCGAAATGGACTCCGAGGCAGCGCGCCCCCATCGGCACGTCCTCCTCGAGCTGATTGGCAGCTTCCACCAACTCCGAGGCCGCGTGGAGCATCGATTCCCACGGCGCAGTCATCACGCCGGCAACGAAGCCGGTCGCTCCGCGAGCCGCATAGGACGCGCCGGCCGGCCCTAGCGCGTTGCCCTGATCCCGATTGAAGAGAAATTCGCCCGCGCCGTTGGAGTGCACGTCGATCAGACCGGGCGCGATGCTACTGCCAGAGGGCAGCGGGTAATCGGAGGCACCGTCGGCCGGCAGTACGCCGGCGATGCGGCCGTCCTCGACGGCGAGCCGTCCGAACGTTGACGTTCCGTCGCCGACGGCGATGAAGGCGGGACCCAGCAGCGTTGTAGCCACAGTCAACTCCTGATCAGTGCCAGCGCTTCGTCACGATGTTGCTCCATCAGCGCGAGGGTGTCACCTTCCACGTTGAGCCGAAGCAACGGTTCGGTATTCGACGGACGAACGTTCATCCACCAGTCCGGATACGAAATTGTGAGCCCGTCGAGGTGATCGATCTGCGCATCGTTATAACGCTCCTCCATTTGGGACAGTTTTGAAGGAATGCCCGCGACACGGCTGTTGATTTCGCCCGACCGACAGCGCGTATCGATCGGCGCGATAACCGCACTCACGGGTGCGTTCGCCTCGC
>JAFAOZ010000266.1 GCA_019247395.1 Vulcanimicrobiota bacterium
GCGTCCGTTCTATCCGATCGGCTCGAAATATCCGAAGTCGCATTTTCTGCACGAGCCGCGCTCGGACGAAGCGGTCGACACCGAGTAATCGAGCGCCGAACTCGGCGCAGCAACCGATGCATTGGCGAACGCGGCGCTTACTGATACTCGCAATTTCCGCGCTAGCGCTGGCGCTGTGCGTGCGCGCACCCGCGCGCGCCGAATGCGTTGCGAGCCCGGGATCGATCTTCTTCGTGACGGACCGCCAACCACTCGACGATAACCAGCTCTTTAGCGGCGAGTGGGGGACCGACGCCAATCACAACCCCATCATCACGGCCGGCGTTCTATCGGCCCCTATTAATAAAGCCAACGAATCGCGTTGCTCGTCGCAACAAGCCTTCATCGCAGCCATACGATCGCAGTTCGACCCGAAGGGGCCGCACCAGATTCTGGTCTACGTTCACGGCTACTACACGTCGTTCGTCACCGCCGTCGAAACGGCGATGGCGCTGCAAAAGGGCCTTCGGTTTCCCGGACCCGTGATCGTCTATTCGTGGCCCTCGAGGAAGACCAGCGTCTTAGCATATAAGACCGATGAAAAGAATGCGAAGTGGTCGATGCCGCACTTTACCACGTTTCTCGACAACATCAATAAAGCGTTCCCCGGCATGCCGGTTTCGCTGGCGGGTTACAGCCTCGGATCGCGCTTCGTCACCGAGGGCATCGCCTTCTACCGGCGTGAGGGATGCAATAACTGCTTTGCGCGGGCCATGTTGTTTGCGCCCGACGTATCGACCGGAGATTTGCGCACCGCGTTGACGTCGTCGAACCTTTGCTCGGGAAAACCTCTAGCGAATCCGACGGCTTCGGCACCCGTGCTTTTGTACGTTTCGAACGATGACCGTGCGCTGCGACAGTCCCAAAGAGTCCACAAAAATCAGCGCGCGGGTCAAGCGGGCAGCGATCTCATTTTATGTGACGGCGTCGACACCGTGGACGTCAGCTATCTCGACAGCGGCGGCAACAGCGGACACGGATACATAACCGACCCTCGAGTGCTGAGCGATGCCGCCGCCTCGCTCGCCGGCGTCCCCCCGACCTCGCCGACTCGCGGACTCAAGCAAGTGTCGCGAACCGGCGGCGTTTACTACGAACTGCTCCCCTCGCCGTAGCTCGTGCCGCAACGGCTTGATTATTTGATCGTGGCGAATGCGGGGACGATCAGCAGGCCAAAGCCGTCGATAAGCCAGTGCAGTGCAATGCACACCGCGATGTTCCGGCGCCAGATAAAGATGAGCGATAGGACGGCGCTAATCATAAAGACGCCGATGAGGGCGGGCCGCAAGCCGTAGCGCGGAAGGTGCGCGGCCGTAAATAGGATCGTGCCGACGAGCGCTGCGACCCAGATATTCTTAGTAAAAAGCTGCAGCCGTTGGATCGCATAACCTCGAAAAAGAATCTCTTCGCATATTCCGGCCGTAACGACGAGCGCAACGCGCACTCCCAATGGAGCGCCGATGACCTGCCGAAGCTGTGCTGCGTTGGTTCCCGAAAGCGCGGGGCGCATAAAGGCTAAGACAACCGCCATAACGGCAGCAACAATGAAGAGAAACGCGATGGCGATCCAGTCCCGGCGCTCCAACGGTTTCATGCCGATGCTCGCGAGAAACGGAAGCCGCTCCCAGCCGGAAACGATCACGAATAGGATTCCGACCGAACCCCACTCGCAAATCAAAACGAGCAGATCCTGGCTTCGATTGGCTAAGTTCTGATTCGGCACGAGCGCCGCGAGCACGAGGGGCCAGCCTAAGGCAAAGATTAGGCCGACAATGCTGGAGAGGGGGCGTCCTTCGACTCCGCTCGGAGCGTCGCTCCTCGCTCCGCTCAGGATGACACAAATTCCTCAGCGCCAAGCGCCGAAGGTGCGCAGTCCTGAGCGAGGCGCGCAGCGACGAGTCGAAGGGTCAGGATGACAGGGCCGTTAGAACGGGATTTCGTCGTCGAGGTCGTCGCCGAGGGCGTCGCCGCCGCCGGCGCGCGCGGCAACCGGCGCGCCGCCGTTAAACCCGGCATCGTCGCCGCCGCCCGACCGATCGCGGGGCGAGCCCAGCATCTGCATGTTGTCGATCACGACTTCCGTCGCCTTGCGCTTGTTGCCGTCTTTGTCGTCGTAACTACGGATCACTAAGCGGCCCTCGACCAAGCAGTTCGACCCCTTCTTTAGATATGTATTGCAGGTCTCGCCGAGGCGGTCCCACGCGACGATATCGACGAACGTCGTCTCCTCTTTATTGCGCGGGTTGTTCACAGCCAGCGTGAACTTCGTCACGCCTTTACCCGACTGCGTGTACCGGATCTCCGGGTCCCGGGTAAGATTTCCGACCAGAATAATCCGATTGTAAGAACCTGCCATCGCTCACTCTCTTTCGCTGCGCACACTCATTTCGGCAAGTCTATCGCCGCAGAGTGTCACCAGTATGGCACAGAAGTTTCCGAAAGGCTGCCTCTTTTACGATTGCCCGGGCGGCGGGGGGACACCGGCGGCCAGTGTGGCCATATGGGTCTTCATCTTTGCGTCAAGCCGGACGATCAATCCCCGCAATACGTCCTCGTGCAGCTTCAGCTGGCGATCGAGCTCCTTTGCGGCCGGTGCGCCGCTCTGAAACTGCATCACGACGTAGTTGCCTTCGCGTGAATCGTCGATTTCGTACGCGAGCCGTTTCTTTCCGATCGGCTCGACGCTGGTGACTTCGCCGCCGTTGTTCTTGACGATCTGTGCGATCGCATCGGCGCGTTCTTTGACCTCGCTCTCTTCGAGCGAGGGACGTAAAATATACGTTACCTCGTACTCAGTCATTCTCTATCTCCGTACTATGGACGCCCGCAAGGCAGGCGGCCCACCGGATGCCGTCGCCGGCACAGTGGGCAGCAGGTTTCCGCACTATTTCGGCTTTTTCGTCGAATTCCCGTCGTAGGAGTCCGAACGGGCCTGCGGGAAGCGCGCCCCACCATGAGTCGTCTTCCGGTTGCCGCTCTCTGCTTGACCGCCGTCGCACTTTCGGCATGCGTTATGAACGGCGCGAATCCCGCCGGCAACGCGCGCGGACTTCAAGGGCAAGTACCGCAAGCATCCGCGCGCGTCGCGCGAAGCAACGGAAAGATCTCCCACGTCATCGTCGTCATTCAAGAAAACCGCAGCTTCGAGAATTTCTTCGCGGGATATCCGGGCGCGAACGCGCCGACGACCGGGTGCGCTTCGCCGGCGCCCTCACCGTCGCCCCGGATGCCGGCAACTGCGGGTACGGATCCCCATCCCGCCACCACAGGCTCGCCCTGCCCGCCGGGTGACGTGCAAGTGCCGCTGCATAGCGTCACCTTCAAGAACAATCCGGATTTGCGGCACGATTGGCGTTCCTCGATGACCGATTGGAACAACGGTCAGATGGACGGCTTTACGGCTTGGGGCGTGAAGAATGGGCAATATAAAGCCTACGCCTACCTCAAGCAATCGGAAATACAGCCGTATTGGACGATGGCGCAGCAATACGTGCTCGCCGATGCGATGTTTCCGACCGAGTTCGGCGGCAGCTTCACCGCGCATCTGACGCTCGTCGCCGGCACCGACGACATCAAGCTTCCCGGCCAAGCCGAGGTCAATTTCCCGACGCACGCACCGGACGATTGCGACTCGCCTCAAGGTACCGTCAGCTCGTACGTCAGTCAGAATCCGTACCGAAAGCTGCATCTCTTTCAAGGACCGTTTCCGTGCTTCGATCAGTTCAACACGATGGCCGAAGTGCTCGACAAAAATAAGGTTTCGTGGAAATACTACGCGACGCGCCGGCTGGACGGCGGATTCTGGGAACCGTTCGAAGCGATCAAGTACGTTCGCTATGGTCCGGACTGGAAAACGAACATCATTGCGCCGCAGACGAAATTCTTGACCGACGCCAAGCACGGCAAGCTCGCCGCGGTCAGCTGGGTGACGCCAAGCGGCCCCGATTCGGATCATCCGACGTATCTTAGCGATCTCGGGCCCTCGTGGGTCTCGTCGGTCGTCAATGCCGTGGGCGAAGGACCGGATTGGAATACGAGCGCCATCATCGTCCTTTGGGACGATTGGGGCGGATTCTACGACAATGCGGCGCCTCCGCAGCTCGACTATCGCGGACTGGGGATTCGCGTTCCCTGCTTGATCATCTCACCGTATGCAAAGCAAGGCTACGTGACGCACGTCCAATACGAATACGGAAGCATCTTGCGTTTCATCGAAGATGTCAATGGCATTCCCGCCGGCGCGATCGGCCACACGGTGAACGGTTACACGGACAAACGCGCCAACAGCCTCGGCGATGCTTTCGATTTCTCGCAGCCGCCGCGCAAGTTCGTGCCGATTCAATCGAAATATCCGATGTCGCGGTTCATCAACGAGCCGCCGTCAAACGACCCGGTCGACACGGAATGAGAAAGGCCTCGCCGCTGGGCGAGGCCTTTTTTTTATCCGATCCGCGCTATTGCTCGAGTTCGTGTAAGCTGTTGTCGTTCGTGTCCGTATAGTAAAGCACGGTACTCGTGTCGTTCTTTCCGGCAGCCCGAAGAGCGAAGATTGCCGGAGATGCGCCCGTATCTACGGTCTTGGTCGCCAAGACTTTGCCGGTCGACACGTCGATCTCGACCAGCGTGTTGCCGCCGGCCGTATTCGCTACCACCAGATTGCCGTTCGGCAGCACGGTCATCGCCTCCGGCGCGTTGAGCGGCGACCCGGCCAAGATCAACTGCCCGCACGGATCGGCTTTACCGTGATACTTGCATTTGAACGTTTTGCCGCCTTTGAGGACGACGACTTCGTCCTTGACGAGCAAACTGCCGGCGTGCGTGATGCCGACCACGGTGTTGTTGACACCGTCGGCTATATACATTTCGTCGAGTTTGGAGTTATAGGAAAGTCCGGATGGGCCGAGCGCGCTCCAGCCGGATTTCTTGTTCTCGGCAAAGCCGCCGACGACTTGAGTCTCGTTCGGGTTGCCGTACTGATTGATGCTCCAATTCACGATGCCGCCGGTCTTCGCATCGCTTGCGAAGATGTACTCGGCACTGTAGCCGCAGAAGCCCTTTTGGCCAGGGATGCAGTGCGCGTCCGCATCGTCAAACGGCGCCGCCAGCGGCGAGCCGTAGCTCTGCCCGATGGTACCGCTGGGGCCAAAGCAGGCAACGAGTCCCGACGTCAAGCCCGCTGCGCAGACGCCGTTGCCATACGTCGTCGCGGCGCCGTCGCAGCCTTCGATCTGGCTGCTCTGCGCAAATGACGTAGGCTTCGAGCCAGGCTTGGGATCGAGCACTTCGATCGTGGTGCCTTTGCCGGCGTTACCGCTGCTGTCGGCAAAATTGCAGACGACGAGCTGCCCTTTCTTGAGCCCGTAATTTGATTGGACGATCGAGATGGAATGCGGGCCCGTATCGCCGTTGGTCGGATCCACGGTCGAGCCGATGACGACGTCCTTCTTGAACTTGTTGAGAATCGAGGTGTGATCGGCGAGCGGACCCGCGGGGGCGGCGCCGGGCTGCGACAGACCCGCCGGCTGGACCGATTGCGTCATCGGAACGGCTCCGCTGTTGCTGCAGGCCGCTACGAGGACTGCAACTAACGCAAGCGCCGCGTGTTTGCTATGTGAAAACATCGTTATTGCTCCAGTTCGTGCAAGCTGTTGTCGTTGGTATCGGTGTAATAAAGCGCCGTATTGCCGTCGTTCGTGCCGATAGCCCGTAGCGCGAATACGCCTTGTGTCGTGCTCGTGTCGACGACTTTCGTGGCCAGTACTTTGCCGGCGGAGGAGATCTCGACCAGCGTGTTCCCACCGGCGCTGTTGGCCGCGATCACGTTTCCGTTCGGCAGCACCGTCATCGCGACCGGCGCGTTGAGCGGGGAGCCCGCGTAAACCAATTTGCCGCAGGGCGTTTGGCTACCGTGGTACTTACACTTGAATGTCTTGCCGCCTTTGAGCACGACGATTTCGTTCTTCACGAGAAGCGTGCTCGCGTTGGTAAAGACTACTACCGTGTTTGTGGAACCATCGGCGATGTAGAGTAAGTCGGGCTTCGCATCGTAAGAAAGGCCCGATGGTCCGAGCGCGCCCCAGCCGGACTGCTTGTTGACGGCAAAACCGCTCGCCACTTGAATCTCGTGCGGATTGCCGTAGTTGTTGATGCTCCAGTCGACTATTCCACCGGTATTCGCATCCGACGCAAAAATGTACTCGGCATTGTACAAGCAACTGGGTCCCTGCACGCAGTGCGCGTCCGCGTCATCGAACGGCGCGACCAAGGGCGAGCCGTATGCTTTGAGAACGTGACCGTGACGGTCGAAGCAGACGACTTTCTTCGCGCTCATGCCGGCAGCGCAAACTTCGTTCCCGAGCGTCGTGGCCACGCCGGCGCAACCTTCGATCTTGCTGCTCTGTACGAACGTCTTCGTGGATCCCGTCTTTGGGTCGATGACTTCCGCGGTCGTTCCTTTTCCTGCGTTGCCGCTGCTGTCCGCGAAGTTGCAGACAACGACCTGGCCCTTTTTCAGCCCATAGCTCGATTGAACGACCGAGATGGCGTGCGGACCTTTGTCGCCGTTACCCGGATCGATGGTCGAAGCGATGACGACATCCTTTTTAAATTTCTTCAAGATCGACGTTGTGTCGACAGCCGGCG
>JAFAOZ010000301.1 GCA_019247395.1 Vulcanimicrobiota bacterium
GCGGCATTTGCCCTCGTCGTTGCAACGCGTCTCTTTGCCGGCGAGTTGGCGGGTTATTTTCGCGCCGGCGCCGCCGCGAGCGGCGCCGCCTTTTCCCTCTCGCTCGCGCTCGTCGGCGCCGGACAGCTGATCGGTCTCACCGTCGGCATGGCAATCTTCGCGGGCCTTTTTATCGCGTGGGGCATCGCAACGCCGAGTTTGACCGCGCTGCATCCCGCCGCCGGCGCGGCGGCGGACGTCGCGACCGCGGTGTGGGCGCACCAAGTTCGGTTCATCGGTGCGGGTGCAATCGGTGTCGCCGCGCTCTGGTCTCTCGGGAGGCTCGCGCGTCCGGTCGCGCTCGGCGTCGCTTCGTCGCTGGCGGCGGCGCGCGCCCGGCAATCGGCGGAGCAGCTGCCGCGAACCGAGCGCGATCTGCCGATCGGCATCGTTACGCTTGTAAGTGTTGCTTGTCTCGTGCCGCTGGCGCTTCTGTTGTGGTCGTTTTTGAGGGGCGGCCCGCTGGATCCGATCGCCGCTCCGATGACGCTGGCGGCCCTCCTCTACGTCGTCGTTGCCGGCTTTTTCGTCGCCGCCGCATGCGGCTATATGGCGGGATTGATCGGCTCCTCGAACAGCCCCGTTTCCGGCTTGGCAATTCTTTCCGTCATCGGCGCGGCGTTGATCGTGCTTGCCGTCGGTCACGGCCTCGGGCACGTTGCCGTGCTGCCGATGATCGCATACGCGTTGCTGGTTACGGCGGTGCTGCTTTGCGTTGCAACGATTTCAAACGATAATTTACAGGATCTCAAGACCGGCCAGCTTGTGGATGCTACGCCGTGGCGTCAGCAAGTTGCGCTCGTGCTCGGCGTAGTGGTGGGCGCGCTGGTCATTCCGCCGATTCTCGATTTGCTCAATCACGCGTACGGTTTCGGCGGGGTCAAGGGTCTGCCGGCGCCCCAAGCAACGCTGATCTCGGCCCTTGCCAAAGGCGTTATCGGCGGTCTGCTCGATTGGCATCTCATCGAGATCGGCGCGCTGGTCGGAGCGGTAATCGTCGCCGTGGATGAGCTGCTGCGCCGCCGCAATCTTGCGCTGCCGCCGCTTGCGGTTGGTTTGGGAATCTATCTGCCCATCTCTACGACTGCTCCGGTCGTGCTCGGCGCGATTCTCGGTTGGGCATATAATCGCTGGGCCTCTCGCCAAAGCGATGCGGATCGAGCCAAGCAGCTCGGCATTCTCGTTGCATCGGGCCTGATCGTTGGCGAGAGCCTCTTCGGCGTCGTGCTTGCGGGCATCATTGTTTTCAGTGGAAATGCCGCGCCGCTGGCGCTCGTCGGCGATTCGTTCGCGCCGGTCGCGAACGTCATCGGAACGATCTTCTTTATCGTCGCGATCGGAGGTCTCTTTCGCCTATGTCGTACGCTCGCGTTGTCGCCGCGCTGGCGCTAGCGCTCGGCGCTACCTCCGTTGCCGCTGTTGCGCGGCCGTGGACGCTCGTTGATGCCGTTACGACGCCCTTCATGGACGACGTTCAAATTTCACCGGACGCACGCACCGCGCTTGTGGAGATCGATCGTACCGACATAACGCACAATGCATTTCTGACCGAGTATCGCGCCGTGGCCGTCGCATCCGGAGCGAGCGCGCTCATGCCGCAGGATTTGAACCGGCCGCGCTGGTCGCCCGACTCCAAAAGCATCGCCTGGCTCGTTGCCTCCAAAAGCGGCAATGCATTGCTCCTTACCAATGCGGGCGGCGCGCGGCGCCGGATGCTCCAAAGCGACGGCCGCAACGTGATCGCATTCGCCTGGTCGCCGGACGGACGAAGCATCGCAGCGATCGAAACGTCGGGGACAATCGCTGCAGGGTCGCGGCTCTTTTGGTTGACCTCGGAGAGCGACTATCGCGGAACGCGGCCTCCACGCCGGTCGCTCTGGCTCGTTGACGTCGCGACGGGAACGCAGCGTGAGATCACACGCGACCAATGGTCGTACGGCGGCCCGGTAACGGATCACGATCCGTCATGGGCGTCCGACGGTTCGCGCGTTGCGCTCGTCCGCCAGCCCACGCCGGTCTACGGTGATTTCGAGCACGCGCAATACGTCAGCGTGAATCTGCATGACGGGCGCGTGACGCAGATCGTGAACCATCCGTTCTTTGCCTACCCCGCAAGTGCCGCGCCGATTTTTGGACGTGGCGGCACGATTGCGTACACGCACACGTGGGACGGAAAGCTTGCGTCGCGAGAGGACGCCTTCGTCGACGGACGCGACGTCAGTGCGGCGCTCGATCGCGACCTTTGGAGCTGCTCTAATGGATCGATGGCGTGGCAAGGGGATACGCTGATCGCAGGAATGATGGACGGCTCGGCTATTCGGCTCTTTGCGCTCGATCCTACCGGTTCGTCGGCACCGAAAGCGCTCACGCCCGAAGACGGCTCGGTCGTCGCATCTTCGATCGCGCGCGACGGTACGATCGCGTATATCTGGACGACGTCGCAGCTGCTTCCCGAACTGTACGTTCGCACACCGGCAGGCGCGACGCGGCAGATTACGCATTTGCTGCAGCTCCCGGCCGGGCTGACGATTGCACGCACGAAGTATTTTACGTGGCCGGATTCGTCGGGGCATCGCCTGCACGGCCAGCTGACGCTGCCGTCACCGGCTACCGCGTCTTCGGCGCCGCTGATCGTCGAGCCGCACGGCGGTCCGCAATGCGCGACTCCGATCGGCTTCGACGGCATCGGTCAATACCTCGGGAGCAACGGCTATGCGTGGTTCCGGCCGGACCCGCCGGGAAGCGACGGCTATGGCGATTGGTCGTACAAAGCGATCGTCGGCAACTGGGGCCCGCTCCCGATGTCGGCCGATCTCGAAGGTGTGGATGCCGTTCTGGCAAGCGGCGTCGGCGATCCGAAACGCACCTTCATCGAAGGCGGATCGTACGGCGGCTACCTTACGTCGTGGATCGTGACGCACAGCAATCGCTTTCGCGCCGCGGTTGCCGAGGTGCCGGTGACGGATCTCGGGCTCGATTACGCTTTGTCGGAAAGCCCCAACATTACGCGGCGATTTTTCGGCGACAAGCCGCTCCTCGATCCGGCCGCGCTCGCGCAGCAATCCCCGCTCGATTTCGTCGCGCAAGAGCGTACGCCGCTGCTCCTAATCGTCGGGCTGCGGGATACGCGCGCACCCTACGTACAGGCGATCGAGTTCTACAAGGCCCTCGCGGAAAACGGCGCGACGGTGCAGCTGCTCGCCGATCCCAAAGCCGGGCACGGACCCGATGATCCGCAGGGTTTCGTCGCTTGGTGGAGCGCGACGGTTGCGTGGTTCGCGCGCTACGGCGGCATCCCGATTCCCGACGGGAAACTGCCGTAACGCACCAGAAATTCACCGTTGCTATGAAACGCTTTACGCTCTTCGCCGGTGCGGCGCTCATCATGGTCGTCGTGCCCGGCGTAGCATTCGGCGCGCCGACCGGAGGCGCTGTCTATCGTGCGGCGCCCGTCGTGGCGAGGCCGGCATACCCGCAGCGAGCCCCGGAGCAAAATCGCAGCGATTTCACGGTGCCGTTTCACGTCGACGCGAGCCCGAAGACGGCTCCGCAGACGCTGCGGTTGCCGACGCCGCAAATCTATACGCGCCATGCCTGGACGTGGCAGCCGACGTACGTCTGGCTTGCCAACCCGTGCTTCGCAAACGGCGCCAACTGGGCACCGCTGCAAAGTACCGCAGCCGCCCAATCGTTGCCGGAGTTTACGATCGGCTCCCTCGCCGGCAATCCGTCGCACAGCGTTCTCTCGAAGTCCGCATCGGATATCGCCAACCTAGCCTCCTCAAGTTCGGGGGGCGCCGAATCGGGCTCGACCGGCCTGCAGTTCCAATGGCAGCCGTCGGTCTGCGGTCAGCAAGGAATGTTTTAGTCCCTGGCCTATACCGTATAGGAACTTAGGAAGCGAGCGCTAGCGTTGCCAGCTAGCACTCAGGAAGGAGCATGAAAATGCACCGTGCCCTCATGATCGGCATCTTGGCCCTTGCGCTCGTCCCTGTCGGAGCTTCGGCGCAGGTCTGTCTTGGCGGTAACCCGGCGATCACGCACGTCGAAGTGCAGAGCACCCACACGATGGGCCAGATGAACGTCTATCATTTGGTCGGAACGGTACGCAATTTGGGGTCGACCGGTCAGCCGTCGAATACGCTCCAATTCGTTGACATCTACGACGGCGCAGACAAAGTGGATGCCAAGACGATCCCGCCGCTCCCGCTCGGTGGAACATTCCATTTTACGTACAACTGGAATCGTGCCGTCGATGCGGGCGCCGGATCGACGAAGTTCATCTTTAAAATTCGCATGGTCCAGGGAACGATCTGCAAGCCTTCGAACGGCGGCGCGTATATTCTAACGTTCTAGTCGGGTTCTATTGTAGAGATCGCTTCGCGGTGACCGTCAGAAACGACGGTCACCGCTCCGTTTTTATCCGTTCGATAAATCTGCGCGCCGAAGCGCCGCAGTGTCTCGAGCGTTGACGGCGCGGGATGGCCGAACAAATTGTGCCGCCCAACCGAAATGATTGCGTAACGCGGACGGACGCTTGCGATAAATGCCGGAGTCGACGAATACGCGCTGCCGTGATGGCCGACTTTTAAAACACCGCAGTGCAGATCGGCGCCTTCGGCTAAAAAGCGTTCTTCCGCCGCCGCGCCCGCATCGCCGGTGAAGAACATGCAGAAGGACCGATATCGCAACGTAAAGGCCACCGAATTTTCGTTAATGTCGTTGCGCGAGTTCGCGATGAACGGCAACGACGGGCCGAGGAAGTGGAGCGATACGCCGTCGTCCGTTCGCCATTCCATACCGGCCCGCGGATAAACGATCGGAACGGCTTCGGCGCGCGCCGTCGCGAGCGCATCTTGGTAGGCATGGCCGCCATAGCGCTGTCCGCCTTCCGCAAGCCGGTCAACGTGCAGATGCCTCAGCGCCGGCGCCACTCCGCCGGCGTGATCGCCGTG
>JAFAOZ010000012.1 GCA_019247395.1 Vulcanimicrobiota bacterium
TCGTGTTGGTCGTGCGACACGTAGTTCGCTTTGGCATAGGGCGAGATCACGAGCAGCGGAACGCGGAAGCGAAGCTCATACGAGTTGTAGGATGGCGGTTTCACGTGATCGTACCAGCCGCCCCAATCGTCCCAGGTCACGAAAATCGCAGTGTTCTGCCAATACGGGCTTTCGCCGATCGCATTGACGATAGCGGCAACCCACGATGGCCCGGACCCGTCGGTCGCAAACGCGTGATCGGAGGCGAGAGCGGTCGGCGTGACCCACACGACGTCGGCAAGCGTACCGGCGGAGACGTCTTTAAGAATTTTCGCCGGCGGCGTTGCGATATGGGCATCGTACGTGCGGTTCTTGAAAATCTGCAAGACCGCCTCAGGCCCTTTCCAAATTCCAGGCCCCGGCGACGTCTGATAGTAGCGCCAGGTGCGTGAATGTCCGTCGAGCAGTTCCATCAGCGAGATGCGCTTGAAACACGGAAAGACGCGCGCGTTCTCGGCGCCCGCGGCATCGATCGTCGCGACGAGCGAGCCGGGAGGCGCATCGCAACCGCCGCTCGACATGCCGCTGGGGTCGGTTGGATTTTCGGCCGCGCGCAGTTTGGAGCCGTCGCCGATCGTCGACGTTCCGCTGACGATGTACTGATGGGCCGGAAAACTCGGGCCTTGATTCGTCTGAAACATGCGATCGCCGAACGCGTACCGCTGGGCCATGACGAAGTACGGCTTGACTTCGTCGTGAGGAACGTATCCGTACGCGCGGCGATGCTGCGGGATGCAGACCGCGACGCCGCGACAATCCGACGGAGCGTGGTTAAAGCCGTCCATCTTCCCGCCGTCGTACTCGATTCGGAACGTGCTGTGCGAGTGACTAATATCGTACGGAGCCGTCAAGCCGATCGGCGTCAACGGAACCTTCTTGCCGGCCGAATCGAGACCGACGCGCACCGTATCGGCGCCCGGCAAGCCGTTAAAGAGATTGTCGGTCGTTCGGTTCTCTTGAAAAATGATAACGACGTGCGCGATCTTTGACGACGTCGCCGGCGTCGTCTGAGTACGCGCCGGGGTCACGCCGAAGGGCGCGCTCGGCGCGCAGGCTGCGATTGCCAGAAGCGAGGCGACGCCGAGGCACCGGCTCGCGTCCATCGCTAGGGCGCGATGCCGATCGCTAGCGGTCCGTCCAGGCCCTTCGTCAGGGTGCGGATCGGTTTCGATCCGGACGGCTGGTAGACCGAGAGACTGCTCGGACAGGAATTCGCGACGTAGAGATCTCCGGCGGAACTCATTGCCATCGTCGTGGGACAGGCGATTCCGGCCGAGATGACGCGCAGCAGCGCGTGCGTTCCCTCGTCGTAAACCGAGACGGTATTGTTCTTGTAGTTCAAAACGTAGAGCTCGTTCGAGGGGCCTGCGATGACGCTCAGGGGCTCGTGCACGCCCTTGGTGATCCGTTGTGGCGTTCCCTTACCGGGCGGATACACCGCGATGGAGTTACCTTGGTGGTTTGCGATGTAAAGATTTTGCGCCCCGTCGAATGCAAGCGCGTCCGGTCGCAGGATGAGGGCCTTGAGCTTTCGATGCGGGTTGACCTTGCCCGGAGGATAGACCGTCACGCTGTTATTATCCCAGTTAGCGACATATAAGTTGCCGGACTTATCGAAGGCTAAGGCTTCCGGCGAGCGCACGCCGTTACTGATGGTTTGCGAGAGCGTGTTCGAATCGTGCGGATAGACCGTAACGCTCGGGCCGCCGTTGTTGGCGACGTAGACCTTACTCGAGTTAAACGCAATGGCGAAAGGACCGCGAATGCCCTGGACGATCGTCCGTGAGGGGTGCGAGCCGCCGGGCGAATAGACCGCTACGTCACTCGTCAAACTACCGCTTGGCTTGCCGAAGTTTCCGACGAAAAGCGTTCCGCCGCTGTTAACCGCGAGCGCGTTTGGATACGCGATGCCGTCGGTAATGGTGCGCAATTTCGATCTTCCGCCGGCGGAGTAGACGACCACGGAGCTGTTATACCAGTTGGCAACGTAGACGTTGCCGGATGCATCGTTCGAGATGCCGCTCGGCGCTCCAACGACTGCTTGCGGTCCGCCTGGGATGGCGCCTTCTCTCCCGGCAGAGCAAGCGGCGAACGTCAGCGCAGAGAGCGCAACAAAGAAAACTCTTTTCACAGACCGCGAGCTTCGAGTCGGCCTACTCTAAGCCTGCCGTTCACCACGTCCGCGGTGCGTCTTGCAGCAGTCGCCCCAACGTTCGAACGATCTCCGCCCGATCCGCGATCTGCGTCCACGGGGGCACGATTGTCGGCGTATCGCTCTGCCGTTCCCCCGGGCTCGCGGTTTGCGCCAAGCCGAACGGCGTGGCCGGATACCCCGCGACCGTACGAAAGAGCAAGTCGGCCCAGAATGCGTTCGCCCAGCCAAACTCGGGACGCGTAAATTCACTCGGATCGTTCGGATTGACGGACTCGTGCATGAGCCCGTTGAGCGTATCGCTCTTGTCGAGCATGCTGATTGCATTGATCACTTCTTGCCGGCTGGTCGTCGTAAGCGCCGCGCCGATGATTCCGAGCGGCCAGACCCAACCCTTGGGCGTGTGCGGGCTTCCCAAACCTGTCGCGAAGGTTCCACCGAAATAGTACGGATCGTCGAAGCTGAGCGTGAACTTTCGCGTATTCAGATAGACGGAATCGCTTTGCGCGCACCATGCGTAGAACGGCATTGCGGTGAGATTCGGAATATTCGCGTCGTCCATGAAATTGTAATGCCCGTTGCCGTCCGTTTCGTAGGCGTACATCCATCCGTACCTTCGACTGTAGACTTTGCCGTAGCGCAGAACACCGGTCTGCACCGCCTCCGCGAGTGCCGTGGCACGCTTCGCGAGGTTATCGTCACCGAAGGCGGCGCGCGCGAACCGCGACAAGAGCTTCATAGCGACGACTGCCATCGCGTTTTGGGGAACGTTGAAGCGATATGTGACGGGATCGTCCGACGGGCGGAAGGCACTCCAGATCATGCCGGTGTTCGGATTGTATTCGTCGTGCGTCGGAACCGGCTGCGGCCAGACGTACGTGCTGCACCTCGCGTGACGCTGCTCGCACTCCAGCGTCGTGACGATACTCGTCATCGCACTGTGGAGCGCCGGAGTAAAAATAGTGCGGTCGTGGGTATTCGCATAGTAGACGAAGACCAGCAGCACCGGCCAGGCGAGTGAGTCGATCTCCCACTTGCGCTCCCAAATGTGATAGTCGGCACTGAAGGCTTCGGCATACGGATCTAACAAAATGTTCTTTGCATCGCGTTGGATCACGCCGTAGAATGCGGCGCGCAGCTGCGAATAGGCATCGACGAACCGGATATACGGAATTGTCTGCGCCGCCGAGTCGCGCAGCCACATCGCCGGAATGTCGCCGGTCTGAACGTACGTGGTTCCGTCCGATTCTTTGAAGAAATCGGCGAAGAGCTCGTGAAAAAGCGTCTCGGTCTGAATCGGGCGGATGCCGGACTCCACCGGAATGCTCAAGGTTTGCGCGGCACCCTGATCCGGCGCAAGTATCGCGGAGAATGAGACAAGCGCGACTGCAACGATGCGTCGGGCGATCCTCACGGAAGCACGGCGCCGCTCAACGGCGAGCCCGAATCCCGCTGCAGCGCCGCAGCCGTCACGGGAGTGCAGGTCGCGCCATCCGAGGGATCGCGACAGCGCCGCACGCCTAAAAAGCTCGCCCCGTTCACGCGCGCGTCTTTGAGGCCGACGCACTTCGTGCCACGTTGCGTCCCGTCGACGACGTACCAGCAGAGCACCGATCCATCGAATCGCGTATTGCGAAGATCGGCGCGCGCCAGGTCGACGCCGATCATCGAAATCCCACGCAGGTCGCGACCGGCAAGCGACGCTCCTTGAAAGTTGCAGGCGGTGCAGCCGCCGATAAGATCGCGAAGGGCGGCATCCGTCGTCGCCGCAGCATATCCGCCGAAGTTTGCCGCGACCATTCGCACCCCCGCGAATGTCGCCCCGTCGAGCTTCGCGTCTTGAAAGTTACATGCGGTGCACTCGGCCGCATCGAAGCTCACCCCGCGCAGATCCGCACCGCTAAAGTTACTGGCTACGATCTTCGTGCCGCGGAACGTCGCGGCGGAGAGTTGCGCTCCCTCAAAGTTCGCGCCGACCAGCACGTCGCCGCTGAAGTCCCGGCCGGCGAGCGGCGAACCGGCAAAGTTGCACCCCATGCAGTAGTGCGGTATCGGCTCACCGCTTTGCGCCGACGCGGCCAAGCCGGTAAGCACGAGCAAACCGAGTATCCACGAGATTGTTGAAAGCCTCATGCGTTCGGCTGTATGAGGTTACGGCGCGCAAGATCGAATACGGCGTCTTGGTGGAAACCGAGATCTGCGTAGAACTGCCGCAAGTGCGGCTCGCGGTGCGGAAGCTCGACC
Source organism: Vulcanimicrobiota bacterium (assembly GCA_019247395.1). GTDB lineage: Bacteria > Vulcanimicrobiota > Vulcanimicrobiia > Vulcanimicrobiales > Vulcanimicrobiaceae > Cybelea. Next base: position 4,436 of record JAFAOZ010000012.1, read on the forward strand.
ATCACGCTTGACGAACCGGACTCGACGGCATGATCGACCGCGCGTTGGACTAAGCGCCGGCCGATGCCGTGTTTTCGGCTCGCTTCGCGCACGTAAAGATCGCTGAGGAACCAAATTCTACGGCAGTACCACGACGACCAGAGCGGATAAAGCTGGATAAATCCGAGTGCCAGCGCATCCGATCGCGCAAAGAAGACCACCGAATCGGCGGCGCAGAGACGCTCGTGCAAGAAGCTGCGGGACTGAGCGAAATCGTCATTGCCGGCGAAGAACGAGCGATAAGCATCAAAGAGTGGCGCGACCGCGTCGAGATCCGCTGCGCTCGCTTGCGCGATCGTTACGTCGTCCATCGCTGCGTGCGCACTTGGGGGAGCGGGCGGCCGGTTCCTCCGCGACTCCAAACCTAATCGCGGCTTCATCGCGCTGCGCAGCCACGCGCGCAGCGCGCCGGTACTAAGGAATATGAAGTCCTTGAAACATCTAGTGAGCGCCGTCGTAGCCGGCGCAATCGTCGCGTTGGCTGCGGCCGCACCGGCGCTGGCCGTAACGAACGCCGGCATGGAGCCGGCAACATCATACGTGGCAGCCTTTGCGCCGATCTTCGGCATCAGCGGATATCCGCATTCGGGCGTCATGCAAATTGCCGTCAACGACGGAACGATTAGCGGAACCTACAGCGGGACGTCGGTGGGGCCCGACTATCTCAACGATCGCATTCTGCCGGTAAGCGGGACGATCAGCCCGAGCGATGGATACGTGCAGCTCTTTATCGGCGGCGCGCTCTCGCTGCGAGGCACGATGAACGCCGACGGCACGATCTCCGGAACCGCGAGCTATGGCGGACGTCTTTACGAATTCGTCGCGGCGCCTGGAACGCTCGGGAAAAGAGTCTAGCGGTCGGCGGAAGGCGCGTTGCGCCTCGAACGGTAAGCCACTTCATTCCATTGATTACTTCTGGAGGTTGGAATGAAGATCTCAAGGTTACGCAAACCCGTTGGCACAACACTGGGGATTGCGCTGCTGGCCGCATGCAGCGGCACGGGCACGGGCGTCCCCGCCGCGTCATCGGCTTCGCTAGGGGCGCAGCATCGGATCGACGGCGCGGCGTCTTCCCGTTTGAGCGGAGATTACGTCGGTAAGTTCACCGACGGCGCATACGGCGCCGGCAAAGCAACGGCATCCTATTCACAGTCACAAAGCTCGGTGGGCGGCATTCTGACCGTCAAATACGCAAAGAGCACCGTCGCGTTATCGGTCGCTCTGGTTGCCCAGGGAAGCAGCGTAAACGGTACGACCGTTGCGGGAACCGGAAGTTTGTACTGCACCTTTTCCACGACGAGCACGTACGATTCCAAAACGCACGTCATGAGCGGTTCGTACAGCGCGGTCTACGGCTGCACCGGCGATGGCGGCACCTTTACCCTCAAGCAGAAGTGCTACTACAAGGGCGCGAACGAAACCGTGCTGCCCGCAAACGGTCCAAAGCCATGTTAAGCGGCGAGGGCACGGCTTAAGGCGCGGTCGTCGCTCAAGGCGGCGCCTTCATCGAGCAATCGCGCGAGCTCCGAATCGTCGAGCGCGCGATGGAGGTCGGCGAGCAGCGACGGTAGGAGCGTTGAATCCGGCGGCATGAGCTCCCAACCTTCCTCACGCAACCGCGCCTGCGCATAGCCGAGGAGCAACGCCGCTTCGCGGGGATTACGCTCGAACGCGATGATGGCGAGGTGGGCCATCATCAGCGACGCACCTACGCGATGACGCGCCTTTGCAGCAGCAGCGAGACTCTTGCGTGCAAAAGGCTCGGCACGCGCGCGGTCGCCGATCGCCAGATAGCAACTCGAGATCTCGCCGGCGTGGAGGATTGCCGACGTATCGCCGGTGTCCAGACGTGCCGCTTCC
>JAFAOZ010000017.1 GCA_019247395.1 Vulcanimicrobiota bacterium
CTTTGAACACTTGGCGCACTTCGGCGCGTCCGAGGGTGATCTCGCGAACGACTGGGGCAAGCATGCCTCGCATCGCTTTCTTGAGGTCTTCCTCGATTTCGTAGATGACTTGATAGAAACGCAGGTCAACGCCTTCGTTCTCGGCGAGCCGTCTGGCCGTTTCGTCGGGTCGAATGTTGAAACCGATCAGCACGGCGTTCGAAGCGCTGGCGAGGTTGACGTCGTTGGGAGAGATCGCGCCGACGCCGCCGTGAATGACGCGTATCTCGACGTCGTCGGTCGAAAGCGACTCCATTCTTGCGCGAAGCGCTTCGAGCGAACCCTGGCCGTCGGCTTTGATGATGAGGTTGAGCGTCTTCTTGCCTTCCGCCGGCATCGACATGAAGGTCTCGAGCGAAACGCGTTGATTTCCGGTCGCCGAGATGCGAACGTCGCGGCGGCGGGTTGCGCGCTTTTCCGCAGTCTCCCGCGCGACGCGCTCGTCGCTGACGACCATCAGCGTATCGCCGGCGGCGGGAACGTCCGATAGACCCATGACCTCCACCGGAATGGAGGGCCCCGCCTTCTTCACTTGTTTGCCGCGGTCGTCTATGAGCGCGCGAACCTTCCCGAAGGTACCGCCTGCTACGACAATATCGCCGACGCGCAGCGTGCCGTTTTGAACCAAAACCGTCGCAACCGCGCCTCGTCCGCGGTGCAGTGCGGATTCGATGACGACCCCGGTTGCGCGCCGGTTCTTGTTTGCGCGCAGCTCGCGAATGTCGGCTTCGAGCAGCATCGTATCGAGCAGGTGATCGATTCCGTCGCCGGTTCTTGCCGAGACCGGCACCATTTCGATCGTACCGCCCCAGTCCACGGGTTGCAGCCCCTGTTCGACAAGCTGCTGCTTCACGCGATCCGGTTGGGCGTCGGCTTTATCCATTTTGTTGATCGCGACGACGATCGGTACGTTCGCCGCCTTGACGTGCGCGATCGCTTCTTTGGTTTGCGGCATCACGCCGTCGTCGGCAGCCACGACCAAAATCGCGACGTCGGTCACCTTCGCTCCGCGTGCACGCATTGCGGTGAACGCCTCGTGACCGGGCGTATCGACGAACGTGATCTTACGATCGTTACGCTCGACGGTGTACGCACCGATTTTCTGGGTAATCCCGCCCGCTTCGCCGGCGGCCACGTTGGCTTGACGAATCTTATCGAGCAGCGACGTCTTGCCGTGATCGACGTGACCGAGCACCGTCACGACCGGCGGACGAGCGGTGAGCATCTCGGGTTTGTCCTCTTCCTGCTCGACCGTTACTTCTTCGCCGGCTTCCTTGACGACGGCGTTAAACCCGAAACGTTTAGCGACCTGAATCGCGACGTCACTCGGAATGTTTTGATTGATCGTCGCCATCGTCCCGATCTTGATCAGCTCGGTGATGACGTCGCGGACGGGAACGATCATCGACGTCGCGAGCTCTTGAACCGTCAGCAGGTCGGGGATTTCGATCGTCTCGAGCGTGCGCGCCGGCGCGGGAGCGGCCGTTTCACCCTTCTTTTTACGATGGCGCTCTTTTTCGAGCAGCAGCTCCTTCTCACGGTCCTTCTTTGCAGCGGCTTTGTCCTCGTGGGTGCGCACGCGATCGCCGGGCCGGCCCCCGGCCGAAGGCGCGGGACCGTCGGTCGCACCGGCACCCGGTCGCACCGGTCCGGGCCGTAAGCCCGGCCCCATGGGACGGAACGGACCGTTACCCGCGTGTCTGCGAGCAGGTGTGATGACTCCCGGGGAAGCGGCGCGCGGCGGTGCGCCCTTGCCGCCTTGTCCCGGCATCGCTTCGCCGGGCCGCGGCGCGACGCCGGGGCGGCCGGGAAGCCCGCTGCGGGGACCTGGCGACGCCGACGCGGCGGTGGTCGGCGGCGGCGGACGGCGAACGACCGAAGGCTGGCCGGCCGGTACCGGCCGCAGTTGCGGAATCGACTCAGCAGCTGGACGTGCGACCGGAGCGCGGCGCGTCGGAGGCTCGGGGGCCGGCCGCGCGGCGGCCGGACGCTCGACTGCCGGACGCTCGACTGCCGGAGTTGCTTGCGGGGGCGGCGTGGCCGCGCGGGGCGTGGCGCCGGTAACGGGTCGCAATCGAGTGATGGGCGGCGGCGGGGCGGCCGCCGGTTTGGGCGGCGGCGGCTTCGGCGTCGAGCGCGGGGCCGCAGCGGGTGGGGCCGGAGCGGCGGGCTTCGGTTTTGGCGACGCTTCCGCCGCCTTTAATAGCACGCTTCGGACCAGATCGGCAATCTGATCCGGGACGACGCTCAGTTGATTCTTTGCCTCGAAGACGCCGCCCAAGCGTTCGTTAAAGAGCGTCGTCAGTTCTTTCGAGGTGAGCCCGACTTCTTTTGCGAGCTCGAAAATTCGTACTTTTCCGGCCAAGTTCACTCTCGGGCGCAACACGCCCGAGTCCCATCAGTTGAGTGCGCGGAGCCCCAACCGACGGTCTGGCCCCGCTAGGTAATCAAAGGTACGCCCTCATCGGAGGGAACGGTCACAACAAATCATTTTGCTTCTATTCTTTGCACAGGCTTTCTATTAAACCATATTCTGCCGCCGCGGTGCCAAGCCCCGGGTAACGCCGATTCTTTCGGGCGCGCTCCGCGCATGCGGCCGAACAGAGGTAGGCGCCGCGCCCCGCCTGCTTGCGTTGAGGCGGTTGGTCCCGTTGCCAGCCTTGCGGGCCGCGTACGAAGCGGACCAGCGTGCGTTGGGCGAAACGCGCGCGGCAGCCGACGCAGGTGCGAATCGGTTCTATTCGTCGTCCTTTCCGAGGCGCTCGCGCCGGAACTCTTCGAGCTTGCGAATGAGCTCCGCATCGATCTCCTCGCCCGAAGGGGCAACCGGAACTTCGACCGCTTCGGCCGGAGGCGCGGCTTCCGTCGCGGCGCGCTCTTCCCGCTCGGCGAGGTAGCGCTCTCGCGCTTGCGCCGACTCGGTCTCGGTTGCAATGTCGAGGCGCCAGCCGGTGAGTCGCGCGGCAAGCCGCACGTTCTGACCGTCGCGCCCGATGGCCAGCGATAGCTGATAATCGGGAACGATTACCAGCGCAACGCCGTCGTCCTCGAAGAGTTCGACGCCGATCACTTTCGCGGGCGCAAGAGCGTTTGAGATAAAGGCCGTCGGCACCGCATCGTACCGAATGATGTCGACTTTTTCGCCGCGCAGATTATCGGTGACGTTCGCGATGCGGCTCGACTTGGGGCCGAGGCACGCGCCGATCGGATCGACCTCGGGGCGATTGCTTTTAACGGCAACCTTCGAGCGGCTTCCGGGATCGCGCGCGATCGCCATAATTTCGACCGTGCCGTCGGCAATCTCAGGCACCTCCAGCTCGAGCAGCCGCTGCACGAGCCCCTCGGCTGCGCGCGACAGGATGACCTGCGGACCTTTCGGCGATTTCTTCACGTCCAAAACGTAGGCGCGAATAAAATCGTTGATGCGATACGCCTCGCCGGGCACTTGCTCGTCGAGGTACATGACGGCTTCGTCACGGCCTTCGAGCGTGATAAACATGTTGCGCTGTTCGTAGCGCTGCACGGTGCCCGTCACCAAGTCGTTGAGCTTGCGGACGTATTTGTTGTAGACCGTGTCGCGCTCGGCTTCGCGGATCCGCTGCACGATGACTTGCTTGGCGGTCTGCGCTGCAATGCGTCCGAAATCTTTCGGCGTGACCTCTTGATCGAAATAATCGCCGATCTGATACGGTTTGCCGGCTTCCTTGACGGAGATTTCCAGCTTCGGATCCTGCACGTCTTCAACGACGGCACGCCGATGATAGACGCGGTAGGCTCCGCTCTGCCGATCCACGATCACGATGGCATTCGATTCGCTTCCGAAGTGGCGCTTGTATGCGGTGAGCAACGCCGCTTCGAGCGCTTCGAGCAGCATCTCGAATGAGATGTTACGATCCTTCGCAATCGACTGAAGGACGTCGATGAGTTTTTCGTCAGTTGCGGTGTTTTCTGTCGTTGGCATGCCTTTGTTTCCGTTGAAGTTTGTCGCGTTTGAGATCGGCCCGCGGATCGTACTCCAGATTTGCCGCTTTGATCGCCGCCATCGGAAGAAGAAGTTCGCCGGCGTCGCTCTCGACGACCACGGTCTCGCCGCGCAATCCGCGTAGCGTGCCGCGATGCGTTTTGCCGCCCTTGACGGTCAGCGAGGTTACGACGCGCACGCGTTCGCCGGTAAAGCGCTCGTAGTCGGCAGGCCGCAAGAGCGGCCGGTCGAGGCCCGCGGACTCCACTTGCAGCGTGTACTCCGCGTCCCCGAGCTGTGCGTTCAGCCGTGCCGCAACGCGCTCGCAGAGCCTTAAATCGGCGCCGCCCGCGCGATCGATCGTAACCCTCAACGCGGTCGCGCCGCGCACGGGTCGCGCCGAGTATGCGACGATCTCGAGACCGGCGAAGGACGCATCGTGCGCGATTGCGTCGAGCTCTCGTTCGAACGCCGTCGTCACCGCAGTATTGCCTCGCGCCACGCTTCTCATCTTCTGTAAGCCTGCTCTCTGAAGCAGCGAAGCGCGGGCAAGACCCACGCTCCGTATCAGACCGCCTTAAAGGATACCGAAAAGAACGACGGGCCGCAACCCCACGTGGGCGCGGCCCCTCATCCTGTTTACCTATTTTTGCGAATGGCGCCCCGCCGGTTGTCGTCCGGCTGCCGTGGGCGCGCTCTTGGCGCCCCTACTCGGCGCTACTTCGCGGGCTTGCGTAGCCCGGCGGATCTTGCGGTTCCAACCGCCCTCCTTCGTTTTTTACGAAGCGTGCCGGCCACTCCGGCACGATGAAATTGTAGTGCGACAAAGGTCGAAATTCAAGGGGGAAACAGCGCAGTCTACGGCGACGAAACGGGCGACGGAACGTACGGCGCCAGCCGTCTGCCGTCACACGGCTGCGAAACCATACCATCTACGATCGGCGCGATGCCGGCATCGAACGGACCGAGCGGTTGTGACGAGCGGCCGCCGCCGCCGATGCTAATCTGCGTTCCGTTTGCCGGCCCGGCCCACGTGCCGTTTTGCACGACCGGCGGAACGCTGCTGCCGTCACCGGCAGTCGCCGCGTATCCGCCGCGGACGGCCTGTGGATAACGCACAAGCCACCCGGTGCAAATCGTAGTCGGACCCTCTTTTCGGGCGGCAATGACCCACATCTTCACGCGAGCCTCGTTGCCCGTGCCGTGCACCTCGTAGATATACTTCGTTTTCGCCAGCACGTCGGGCGGCGGTGTCGGTTCGAGGCGTCCGCGCAGCGACAGGTTCGGCGTGTAGGATTTGCTCGTCGGATTCACGGGATTGTTCGGAAGCAACGAGCGCAACTTTGCATTGATGTTCGGTGAGGTGCTCCCCGGTTTCGGCCGGCTGGTCGCGCGAGTTGCCGGCACGGGAGTTGGACGGATCGCGACGGGGCGCGCGGGTGCTCGCACCGTCTTCGCGGCTGCGCCGGGCTGCGGGCCCGGCGAAACTCCGCCGCTTGGTCCCGGACTTGGCGCGGTTCCTGTGGTGCGCGCGACGGCCGCCGCCGTGCTCGTCGGGCTCGGGCTCGGGACGCCGGCCCGCGGCGCGGGCGCGGCCGAAGCGCGAACGGCCG
>JAFAOZ010000090.1 GCA_019247395.1 Vulcanimicrobiota bacterium
TCCGCGAAATCATCTCCGAGCCGCTGCGAATCCACGGCATGGCCGCTGCCGGGCAGATCGACGAGCGCGTTCAGGAGCTGCTCAAGCTTGTTGGTCTCCAGCCGTATCACGCGAACCGCTATCCGCACGAGTTTTCCGGCGGGCAGCGCCAGCGCGTCGGCGTCGCCCGGGCGCTCGCCGTGCAGCCCAAATTCATCGTTTGCGACGAGCCGGTTTCGGCGCTGGACGTCTCGATTCAAGCGCAGGTGATCAACCTGCTGGAGGAGCTGCAGGCGAAATTCCGGCTGACGTATCTCTTCATCGCCCACGATCTTTCGGTGGTCCGCCATATCTCGACGCGCGTTGCCGTCATGTACGTCGGAAAGATCGTCGAGCTGGCGGACCGCGACGAACTCTACCGCAATCCGCTCCATCCCTATACACAGGCGCTGCTCTCGGCAATTCCGATTCCGGATCCCGCGGTTGAGAAGCGCCGCAAGCGTATCGTTCTGACGGGCGATATTCCGTCGCCGGTCAATCCCCCATCGGGCTGCCGCTTTCATACCCGTTGCCCCGTCGCATTCGATCGATGCGTCTCGGAAGAGCCGCCGCTGCACGAGTACGCGCCGGGCCACTTCGCCGCCTGTCATTGGGTGGAAGAACACGGCGGCAAAGGCCCCGATCTCGCGACGCCACCGCCGGCGTAAGAAAAAATAAGGGCGATCGCAGCGCGATCGCCCTTTCGCTTTACGCTCGTTACGCGCTTAGGATTTCTTCTTACGCCCGCCTTTACGGCCCTTACGCGCGCCTTTGCGCACCTTACGCGTGCCCTTGCGGGCTCCCTTACGCACTTTGCGCGCGCCTTTGCGCGTCGCTTTGCGGACCTTGCGTCCCGCCTTACGAACCTTGCGTGCGCCCTTGCGCCCAGCCTTGCGTCCGGCCTTCCGAACCTTACGCGCGCCCTTACGGGTCTTGCGCGCTACTTTCCGTCCGGCCTTGCGCACTTTGCGCGCTACTTTCCGTCCGGCCTTGCGCACTTTACGTGCGCCCTTTCGTGCCGCTTTGCGCTTTTTGCGGCCGCCGGCTGCCTTTGCCAAAGCGATGGCTGCAACAGCTTTTCGTCGGCGTGCTTTACGGCGCGGTTGTGTCTCTTCCGCAGCCGAACCGCCGTTCATTGTGGAATCGGAGTCCATTCATTCCTCCTCGTCCCCGGGGACGATAAGCGTTAGTGGACAGCGCAATTCGCGCTTTTGAACGCATCATAGATGATTTCATAAAATGATGCAAATTAATGAAGCCAAAACGATATGCGATCGCATCTGTCATCCTGACCCTTCGACTCCGCGCTAACGCGCTGCGCTCAGGACTGCGCGGAGTTTATCCTGAGCGACGTCGAAGGGCGCAGGCGTTCGAGGAATTTGTCGGGGGGTTGACCCCGGCGGTATACTAGGGCCCGTGAAAAAGCCCCTGATTATCGTCGAGTCGCCCACAAAGGCTCGGACGATCAAGAAGTTTCTGCCGGCGCGATATGCGGTGAAAGCATCGGTGGGGCACGTTCGCGACCTTCCCAAAAGCACGCTAGGCGTCGACGTCCAGCACGATTTTGCGCCGAAATACCTTACTATTAAGGGTAAAGGCGACGTCATCAAAGAGCTGCGCGGGGCGGTAAAAACCGCCAGCGACGTCTACCTCGCAACCGATCCGGATCGCGAAGGCGAGGCAATCGCTTGGCACCTGGCGGAGCTCCTGAAACTGCCGCGTCCCAAGCGCATCGAGCTCCACGAAATTACCAAAGAAGCCGCGCTGGCGGCGCTCAAACATCCGCACGTCATCGATATGCACCGCGTGAACGCGCAGCAGGCGCGCCGAATTCTGGATCGGCTCGTCGGGTACAAAATTTCACCGCTCCTCTGGTCCAAAGTTCGCAGCGGCCTCTCGGCCGGGCGCGTGCAATCCGTGGCCGTGAAGCTCATCGTCGACCGCGAGCGCGAAATCGAAGCGTTCGTTCCCCGCGAATATTGGACGATTGCGGCGCTGCTCGCAAGCGCCGAGCACCCGGAAACGCCCTTCTCGGCCGATCTCATTAGCCGCGGCGGCGAGAAAATCGAGATCGCAACCGGCGCTCAGGCCGAGGCAGTGCTGCAGGCGCTGCAGGGTGCGAAGTATAGTATTTCGTCGATCAAGCGGCGCGAAGTTCGCCGAAATCCGCCCGCTCCTTTTACGACGTCCACGCTGCAGCAAGAAGCTTCCCGCAGGCTGAAGATGCGCGTCCGGCGCGCGATGCAGGTCGCTCAAGCACTGTACGAAGGCGTCGATCTCGGCGGCAGCGAGGGAACCGTCGGCCTCATCACTTATATGCGCACCGATTCGACGCGAATCAGTGACCAGGCGCGAGCGTCGGCGCGCGAATATATCAACGGCGAGTATGGCGAGCCGTATCACGGAGGCCGTCTGTACCGGGTGCGCGAGGGTGCCCAAGACGCGCACGAGGCGATCCGGCCGACCTCGATATTCCGAACGCCAGAGCGACTGGCAGGCGTCCTGCGGCGTGACGATCTTCGTCTATATACGCTCATTTGGGAACGCTTCGTCGCCTCGCAGATGAGCCCGGCGGTTTTCGACCAGACGGTCGTTGACGTCGCAGCCGGTGAATATGGATTCCGCGCGACCGGCACCGTGATGCGCTTTCCCGGCTTTACGCGCGTTTACGAAGACGGCAAAGAGGACGACAAGAACCGCGTACGCCTTCCGGAGCTTACTGAAAACGAGAGCTTGGAGTGCCGAAAGGTCGAGCCGAAGCAGCACTTCACCGAGCCGCCGCCGCGCTTTACCGAGGCCGCGCTCGTCAAAGCGCTCGAAGATAACGGAATCGGCCGCCCGTCCACCTACTCTACCATCGTCGAGACCATTCAGGCTCGCGGTTACGTCACGCAGCAAGAACGGCGCTTCATGCCGACGCCGATCGGTATTGCGGTGAACGATCTGCTGGTCGAGCACTTTCCGAAGATCGTGAATCTCGACTTCACCGCGCAGATGGAAGGCGATCTGGACCGAATTGCGGACGGCCACGAAGATTGGATCGGGCTCCTTCGCCGCTTCTACGGTCCGTTCGAGAGCGAGCTCGAAGAGGCGGAGAAGAAGCTGCCGCGGCTTGAACTGCGCGACGAGCCGACCGATGAGATCTGCCCGACCTGCGGACGTCCAATGGTGATCAAGCACGGCCGGTTCGGCAAGTTCATCTCATGCAGCGGCTACCCGGAGTGCAAGACGACGAAACCGATTGTCAAAGAGACCGGTGCGCGCTGCCCGAAATGCGACGGCGCGATCGTCGAGCGCCGCTCGAAAAAAGGACGCATCTTCTATGGATGCTCGAACTATCCAAAGTGCGATTTTATCTCGTGGGATGCCGTCGTGCCCGAGCGCTGCCCCGTCTGCGGCTCGCACGTACTGGCAAAAAGCCGGCGCGGCGGCAACGTTGTGCTGCAATGCGCCGCCGACCGAACGCATGACGTGACGCGGATCGCCGCGTCGGGCTGACATGCAGCCCCTGACCGTCATCGGTGGCGGATTGGCCGGATGCGAGGCCGCATGGCAGGCGGCAAAGTGCGGCGTGGAGGTCGATCTCTTCGAGATGCGTCCGCTTCGCAGCGGGCCCGCGCATAAGAGCGCGGCGCTCGCGGAACTCGTCTGCAGCAACTCTCTGCGGGGGGCGGCGCTCGAGAACGCCGTGGGCCTCCTCAAGGAAGAGCTCGCGCGCCTTGGATCGCTGATCGTCAGCAGCGCACGTGAGACGGCGGTACCGGCGGGCGGTGCGCTCGCGGTCGATCGGGAGCGTTTCTCGGCGTTGATCGAAGCCCGCATTTCGAGCGAGCCGCGCATTCGACTTCGACGAGAAGAAGTGACGGCGATTCCGCTCGATCGCCCAGCGATCGTTGCCTGCGGTCCGCTGCCCAGCGAAGAATTTTTGGCTTCGCTCGATGCAATCGTCGGCAAACGGTTGCATTATTATGATGCGGCGTCGCCGATCGTTGCGGCCGATTCGCTCGACGAATCGCCGATGTACCGCAAATCCCGCTACGACAAAGGAAGCGGCGATGACTATCTCAATATTCCGCTCGATCGCGACGAGTACGCTCGGCTGATCGCCGATCTTCGCGCGCTTCCGCGTCATCCCGTTAAAGAGTTCGAGGAGGCACGCTACTTCGAAGGCTGCCTTCCGATCGAAGAGATGGCCGATCGCGGCGACGACGTGCTGCGTTTCGGTCCGCTCAAGCCGGTTGGACTGCGCGATCCGCGTACGGGAAAGACGCCGCACGCGGTGGTGCAGCTGCGTAAAGAGAATCGCGCCGGCAGCGCCTATAACCTGGTCGGTTTTCAAACTCGGCTGACGTGGCCGGCGCAGCGTGAGGCTTTCGGCAGACTGCCCGGATTGCAGAACGCGGAATGGCTGCGTCTCGGCGTGATGCATCGCAATACGTTCATCGATTCACCGCGTCTGCTCGACGCGCAGCTCAAACTGCGCGGAACCGAAGCGCTCTACTTCGCGGGCCAGATCACCGGCGCCGAAGGGTATGTCGAAGCGGCGGCCTGCGGCGCAATGACGGGAATTCACGCGGCCCGCGCGATGCTCGGCGTGCCGCCGGTTGAGTTTCCGACGGCAAGCGCCTTCGGCGCCGTGGTCGCTCACTTGCAAAACCGCGACACGCACGATTTCCAACCCTCGAACGTGACGTGGTCCACCTTTCCGGGGGTGACGAAGAAACCGTATCGGCGAGAGCTCGCGGAGCGGGCGTTAGCCGCTATCGAATCGCTGGCCGCTGAAACTCTCTTCTCGCCCGCCGGGTACTGAGCGTAGCAATGAGGTCTACGACCATTTTGGCGATCCGCCGCGACGGCAAGCTCGCTATTGCCGGCGACGGCCAGGTAACGCTCGATAAGACGATCGTCAAGCACGGCGCGCGCAAAGTTCGAAAAATTTCCGGCGGGAAGGTGCTGGCGGGGTTCGCCGGGTCGGCTGCCGACGGCATCACGCTGCTCGAGAAATTCGAAGGCAAACTGAGCGAATACAAAGACAACATCGTGCGCGCTTCGGTAGAGCTTGCCAAAGAGTGGCGCTCCGATCGCGCGATGCGGCGGCTCGAAGCGCTCTTGATCGTCGGGACGCCGGAACATTTATTCGTGCTGAGCGGCAACGGCGACGTAATCGAGCCGGACGAAGGCATCGCCGCAATCGGCAGCGGCGGCCCGTTTGCGCAAGCCGCGGCAACCGCGCTCGTG
>JAFAOZ010000244.1 GCA_019247395.1 Vulcanimicrobiota bacterium
GATCTCGTGGCCGTTCACGCCGCGGACGCGGTAATCGAATTTCGATACGCCCTCGATGTCCGACATGCGGTATTCTTCTTCGTAGATTGGAGGCTGCGTATAGCGAACGAGCATTCGCGCGAGGAGCTGACTGGGTGCGCGTTGCGCGTGAATGGCTGGGCCGAATCGTCCCATCTCGCCCGTACCGTAGATACGCCAACCAAGCGCCAACATCACGACGACCAGGACGACGATGAGAATCTCGATTGGAAAGCGTCGCATGCAGCTGAGTTATTTTATTGGCGCGCTTGCGCGGGAGCTTCCTGGTCGAGCAAGCGATTCACCAAACGGTCTGCCAGCGCGTTCTGCTTTCGCGGTACGTGGCGGACGTCGACTTCCCCGAAGGCGCGCAAGAGTGCTTTCGCGCGCTGATGCAGCGGTTGCAATCCTGCGTGCTTTACCCGATATTCACCGCGCAGCTGCTTGACCACCAATTCGGAATCCAAGCGAACGGCTAAGCGCTTGATGCCCCGATTCGCTGCGGCTTCAAGGCCCAAAATTAAGGCCGTCCACTCCGCGACGTTATTCGTGGCGACACCGAGGTAAGCGCCGACTTCCTCGAGCAGCTCGCCTGCAGGACCGAGCAAGACGGCCGCACTTGCGGCCGGGCCCGGGTTGCCCCGCGAGCCGCCGTCGGCAAAGAGGGTCGCCTCCACCAGAGGCGCGTTCGCCGGGGCCGGGGCGTAGACCGCTCGCCTCCTGGGTAGACTGAAAGCCATGATACGTTTAGCAATTCTTCCGGCAATAGCGACGGTGGCCGCGGCCGGGCTCTTCGCAACGATGCCGCCGAACGCGCTGGCCGTAACGAACTCGACGTTTTACGGGCTTACCGTTCACGTCTCGACACAGAATATCAAGGTGGAGGACCCGCACACGAAGCAGGTCTTGAGCTTCGTGCTGGTTCCGAAATTCGATCAGGTCTTCTCGGCGGACGGAAAGACGACGTATCAAATGAGCAAAGTACGAGCTGGTCAATACGTCGGAATCATTTACGATCAAAAAGCCCTCGGCATTCGCCACGCCGACAAGATCTACATCATGGATAACGCCAATCAGAGGATTGGCGCGCAGTAATACAAAGGGGGCGCCTCGTGCGCCCCTTTCTTTATTCGTAGTCCGGCGCTTCGTAATTCTCGGGATACTGCCGCATGAAGAAGCTTGGCGGCAGCGGTGCTTTGATCTTGACGAACGGCCGAGGATTCTGCGTGAAGTCGAAGCAGTCGGGCGCGGGCGAGTTCGCACGGGTGTCGGCCGCGGCCATCTGACCGAGGCCCCAGAGGTCCTCGGCGAAGCGTAACACGCTCGCGGTTTCGTATTGCACGTGCGAAACGTAGTTCTGCTTCGCATAGGGTGAGATCACGAGCAGCGGCACACGGAATCCGAGGCCATCGTAATCTTCGAACGGCGGCGGCACGTGGTCGTAGAGACCGCCCCAGTCGTCCCACTGAACGAAGACCGCCGTCGAGTCCCAGAATTTGCTCTTTCCGATCGTGTTGACGAGCGCGGCGACCCACGAAGGGCCGTAGCCACCCGGGCAGTTGACGTGATCGGAATCGTCGCAGACCGGCACGATCCACGTGAAGTTTGCGAGCTTGCCCTTCCGTACGTCGGTAATGAACTTCCAATTCGGCGAGATGACGTCTTTTTTCCAATCCGGGCCATAGTAAATATGCCGAACGGCCTGATAGCTTGACCAGTAGCTGCCGTCGCCGCTCGAGCGGCTGCCGAAAGAACTCGCGTAAAACCGCCAGCTCAAATGCGCCTTATCGAGCTCATCGCCCAGCGTTTGATAATCGTAGCATGGCCGGATGTATTTGCCGATCGTACGCTGCTTCGTGATCGTCGGCACCTCGTCGTAGGAGCCGCCCGAACATCCCCACTGCCCGTAGGGTAAATCCACGCTGCTTGCGGCTTGCGCGGCGATGATGTACTGATGGCTGACGTAGCTCTCGTCGAGGTGCGATTGGAACATCCGGTCCGCGACGACCCACTGGTTGGCCATGTCGAAGTATGGCTTGGAGTCTTTGTGAGGCACGTAGACATACTCGGGGTAACTCTTGGGGCCGCCGAAGCTCTGTTCTTGATCGAAACCGTCGTTGCGGCAGTCGGTGCCCGGAAGGCTTCCCTTACCGTCACACGCGGTGAACATTGCGGACGCCGAATGATCGATCACGTACTGCGTCGAGAGGGAGACCGGCTTGAGCGTAACCTTATTGCCTTTTGAGTCGTAGCCCCACGATTGCGTATCGGCACCGGGGTAGCCCTGGAAAAGATTGTCGAAGCTGCGATTCTCTTGGACGATATACACGATGTGTTTGATCTTGCCGGCGCCGCTCTGGCTGAGCGTCCTCAGCGGCGCTCCATTCTGCATGTACGGCAGGCTTTGCGAGGAGGCGCAGCCGGAGATTGCGACGGCCGCGAAGCCCGCAACTAGGCGATAGAGTGCGTTTTTCATCGAGAGTAGCCCCACTGGTGTTATTGCGGATCGCCCTGCTGCGTGACGTGCGGACGATTCATGAAGTATTGCTGGTCACGCGACGAGGGAATCGCCGTGAACGAGCGCGGAGATTGGCCGTAGTTAAAGACGTCGCTGATCGGATTGGCGCGGACGTCGGTCGTGCCGAGGTTTGGTAAATTCCAGTTCTGCTCGATATACGCGAGGATGCTGCCGAACTCGTACTGCGTGTGCGAAACGTAGCTGCCCTTTCCGGTTCCGGCGATGGCATAAGGCGAGAGCACGAGCATCGGAACGCGGAAGCCAAGGCCGCCGTAGTCATCTTTTAGCGGCGGCGCGACGTGGTCGTAAAAGCCGCCCCAATCGTCCCACACGACGACGATGACGCTCGAGTTCCAATACTTGCTTTCCCCGACCGCGTTGACGACGCTGGCGACCCATGCGGGGCCAACGTCGCACTTACACGGCTGATTCGGATGGTCGCTCGCATCGTCTTCGGGAATAACCCACGATACCTTCGGCAACGCGTTGTTCTGGATGTCGGTAAAGATATTCGTTTCCGGCCAAGATACGTTCGTGCCCCACTCGGCGCCGTGCCAGACCGGATATATGACGTCGAACGCGTTGAGCAGATCGGCGTCGCATTGGTGCTTTCCGCCGGCACAGTCCGAACTTGGCGAACAGCCCGGCTGTTTGGACGCACTGAAGCACGGCGTATAGTATTTCCACGTGACGCCGGCCCCATCGAGCAAATCGGCGAGCGTCTTGTAGCCGCCGGAACCATAGGTTGCGAAATCCTTAGAACACGGGTGAGGGCCATTCTTCGTTTCGTTTCCGTTGATGTCGAGCAGGTACGTGATCGCGTTCATATTATCGCACCCCCACGGCCAATACGTCGGATTGTCCACGAGGCTTTCCGTATTCGGTCCAGGCGTCGAACAGGCTTGAACGCAGGTGCCGCCGCGGATCAGATCCTGATGCGCCGTGAAACTACCGCTGCCTTGAGTTTGAAACATGTTGTCGGCAAGCACCCATTGATCGGCGATATCCCAATATGGGGCGATGTCCGACGGATTGACGTAATGATACGGCGCCTTGCCGGCCGGCGGCGCTTGCGGACACGCGCCCTTCCCTTCCATGTTGAAGCCGTCCATCTTCCCGTTGTCTAGGTCTTTGAGAAATGCCGAGCGACAGTGCTGCAAATCGTATCCGATGACCAGCGGCTCCGCCGTTAGCGTCACCCAACGATCGACATATCCGCTGCCCTTTTTGACCTTCTCCTTACCGCGCGTCGCTCCGTTCGCGCCCGGAAATGTTGCGAAAAGATTATCGAAGCTGCGGTTCTCTT
>JAFAOZ010000298.1 GCA_019247395.1 Vulcanimicrobiota bacterium
CACCGATTGCAAGGCCCTCGCCGAAGTTGTGCGCGCCGATGCCCACGGCGATCAAGGCGGCGAGCACGATGGGATTCTCGGCATGCTGCGCGGCTTGACGCGTGAAGTGCGTCGCCGCGCTGCCCAAGCCTACCAGCCCAATCATCAAGCCGACGATGAAGACGACGATCGGCGCCGTCGGAAAAGCGGCCGAACCGGCGTGCCACGCACTCAGTCCGCGCGAGATCGGGGAGATTGCGTTCTGCGCGATCTCGACGACGAGGTAGAGCAGAATTCCGATCGCCAACGCGTTGAGAAGCGCGACGGTCTGCGGTGTTAATTTGCGAGCGCGAGCGATCGGCAGACCCAGAAAGATCGTGAAGCCGGCAATCGCGCCGAGCAGGACGGTTTCGCCGAAGCTCAACGCACGCGTCGTCGCGCCGGCCATCGGCATCATCGCGCGATACATCGAGGCGAGCGTATTGCGGGTACCGGCGTAGTGGATGGCGGTGATGAGTCCCGCGGGCATACCGTTGGCATCTTCGATGTGGTCCATCACGTGGCAGTGAATTAACCACGTGCCGGGCTTCGCATCGGCTTTCACGACCACGTCAACGCGCTGTCCTGGTGCGACGAGCACCGTGTCCTCGACGTCGCGGTAATCGACCGGCGCCGCGTCGCGCGCGACGATCTGTTGATAGTGTCCATGCGTGTGCATGGTGTGAAACTCTTCACCCGAAATATTGATCCAGCGAATGCGAAAGCGGTCGCCTCTGTGCACTTCGAGCGCACGGGTCGCCGGATACTCTTTGCCGTTGAGCGTGAAATGATTCTCGGCAGCGCTTTGAATCTGCCACGATGAGATCATCTGGAGGAAATCGCGCGCGAGCCCCCGTTCGACCCGACGCGGACTCGACGGTTCGACGATGATCGCGCCGTACAATCCGGAATCGAGCATCGCTTGATCGTCGTGCGTGTGATAGATGAACGTGCCCGGCTGGTCGGCGACAAAGCGATAGACGAAGTGATCGCCGCGGGGAACGAGCGATTGTGAGATGCCACCGACGCCATCCATCGAGACGGGAATATCGTGAACGCCGTGCAGATGAATCGAGTCGTCCGTCGCGATGTCGTTGGTGAAGTCGATCGTGATCGCATCGCCTTGCTTGACCTCGAGCACCGGCCCCGGCACGACGCCGTTGTACGTGTTCGCCATGACGGTCAAGCCGGGTTTGAGCGTCCACGGTGCGGCGCGTTCGACGATGTGAAAAATCCGCTCGCGACCTCGCGAGGTGGGAACGGCTTGGTATGCACCGTCCGGACGAGCAACCAGCGGCGATTCACCCGGCGCGGCGCTCGCGACCGGGATCGGGCCGCGAAGCGGCTGCATTCCGAGCGTCGTCGAATTTGGCGAACCGCCCTCATCACCGTCCGCAAACGCTCGCGCGGGAAGCAAGAGAAGCAGTAAAAATCCAGCGACTAGGCCGGCAGACAGCAGCCGAGAGAGGCTCATTTAGGTACGCCTAAGATTATTCGTAGGCGCGCCTGCCTCCTGGCTCGGGTCGGGCTTTTATAGGCAAAGCCAAGCTGCCCAGCTGCCCGGTCGGGATCGGCTACCAGGTTAAGACGACTGAACCGTTCCCGGTTGCATTTTTCCAGCCGGCCCAAGTCCGGAAGTGCATTGCGCTGCGTTCGGCCCACGATGATCCGCCGCCACCGCCGCCGCCCGGTCCGGCCCCGTAATAGCCTTTGATAGACGAGGCACCGCCGGCACCGCCACCACCGCCGTAGTATCCGCCGCCGCCGCCACCGCCTGCCCCGCCGTCGTTGCCGGAGCCGCTGGCCTTGGCTCCTGTCCCGCCGTTGCCTCCACGTCCTAATGCGCCACCGCTTCCCGGCTGCCCAGGCGACCCGGACCCGTAGCCTGAGCCTTCGGCACCGCCGGCGCCGCCTTGAGTTTGCGAACCACCGGCGCCTCCACCACCGAAGACGCTGCCGCCATGAGCGCCGTCTTTACCGCCGCCGTTTCCGCCATAGCACTGGTAATAAGGGTAGGGGTTGCTAGCCAAGCCCCCTTGTCCGCCGCCGCCCGCTGCGACAAGCACGCGATCCTTTAACGCGTCACCGCCTTCACGCACATCGGAGGCACCGCCGCCACCATTGCCAGGCCAAGTGTAAGTGTTGCCTGGATTGCCGCCTCCGTTGAAACCACCAGCTGTAGGCGTTCCTCGGCCGCCCACGTAGACGTAGAGTTTTTCTCCCGGTTTTACCGGGATCTTCGCGTAGACGCGTCCTCCACGGCCAAAGCAATCAGGTTGACAAGGAGAGCCGAACGCGCCCAAACCCGCAGCGCCGATTGCATTCACTGTAATTGTCGTGACGCCCGCCGGCACGCTGAATGACTGCGCTGTACCGGTGTATTCAAACTTCTTATTGTGGCTGGGTAACTCGCGATTGCTGTTGACCTCGTTGGGCATGCCGGTCGGCGACGGTGATCCACCGCAGCCAACCAGTAAAGCCGCTAGAACTGAAGCGGCTAAAGCGTAGCGCCCAAACGAAGCGACCATAACGTACCTCCGAGAGAGGAACGGTTCGACGGGGTTATTCGGTTCCCCGGAGATTTGGGTCGCTTTCAGCAGAGGCGGCCTTAAAAAACTTCTTTTGGCTTTCCAACTGCTCGATCAAAGCCCTCGGATACCTAAAAACGCCCCGTTAGGGGCGCTCGGCGGAATGATACACCTGTTCGTTGCGCACGTCATCGGTAGTCAGGAGTCTGACTCCGGGCAGTTCGTGATCTCGATCCAAGCGCCCGCACACGACGCAATCGGGCGGCATACGGTTTGACCGAGCGAGGACCGCGAACATGACGCACTCCGCCGACTCTTGCATCTTGCTCTCTTACCTGTCGGGCGTTGTGGTCTGCCTAAGCCGTGTGAAAAATTCGATCGAATCCAACGATATGAAAGACGCGACGGATGTGCGCGTTTGCTCCGGCCAGGGTGATCGAACGACGGTTGCTTTGACGGCGAAGCGCCGCGAGCTCTTCGAGGATCGTTGAATCGAGATACGTTACGTTGGTGAGGTCGAATACCAGATCGTCGTCGCCGTCCAGCGTTCCAAAAAGCGTCGCGAGCTCGGCCTTACGCGTGAGGTCGTACTCGCCTTGAAGCATGACGCGCCGCGATGCTGACGCACGGTTCATCGGAGCCTCCGCTCGCTTTGTTATGAACAGGGAACCCCACAATACCGCCGTGCAACGCTTTCGTCAAGGGCGGGAGAACGTCGCGTCTTAGAAAAGCGAGGAGGGGTGCCCGAGGTACAGCTCACACACACGCTGCGCGTTCCCGCCGATCCGGCCGCCGAGGCGCTCGGCGAGTTGCTCACCGCGATCGCGCATCAAGAAGGTCCGTGGCGCGGATTCGCGCTGCACGTCGGTCTCGGCGATCTCCATCTGCCCGACGTCGGCTATGTGGCGGTGCCGATTACTCTCACCGCCGAGCGGCATAGCGAAGCGCCCCGCGCGTTCGAGATCTCATTCGTCTCGGCCAATCTTCCCGCCGCGTTCCCGGCATTCAAAGGAACCATCGGCGTCGACGAAGGCGGTCTCGGAGAGTCCAAGCTACAGTTACGCGGCGCCTACGAGCTCCCAATGCAGATCTTTGGGAGGCTGCTCGACGCGGCATTCACGCCCGGCGTCGCGCAGCGTTCGCTCGAAAACTTTGTTGACGAGATCGGCGCCGCGGTCGAGGCCCGCGTCAATCAGCGCGAGGCCGAGTTTATTCGGTACCGTTTTTACGCGCGCGCGCCTCGGTGACGGAGATACGCGCCGGCTGCTGCATCGTCGGCGGCGGTCCGGCAGGAATGATGGCGGCGCTGCTCTTTGCGCGCGCCGGCGTCCATACGGTGCTGCTCGAAAAGCACGCCGATTTCTTACGCGATTTTCGCGGCGACACGATTCATCCATCCACGCTCCAAGTGATGGAGGAGCTCGGCGTTCTCGAAGATTTTTTGGCGCGGCCGCACCAAGAAGTAACCATGCTTGCTGGAAACCTCGGCGATACGCTGGTCACCGTTGCGGACTTCTCTCATCTTCCGACGAGCTGCAAGTTTCTCGCATTCATGCCGCAGTGGGATTTTCTCGACTTCCTAGCCGACCAGGCGAAGCGATTTCCCGGATTCGACTTGCGCATGCAGGCACGCGCCGAGGATCTATTATGGGAGGGTTCCCGCGTCGCCGGAGTGCGCGCGCAGACGCCCGCCGGCCCGCTCGAAGTTCGCGCCGCGCTGACAATCGCCGCGGACGGCCGCGAATCGGTTTTGCGCGAGCGCGCGGGCCTCGAGGTCGTCGAGCTCGGCGCACCGATGGACGTGCTCTGGCTGAGGCTCACCAAGCACGCTGACGATCCGCACGAAACCTTCGGTTACATTCGCGACGGTCGGATCATGGCGCTCATCGATAGAGGCGCGTACTGGCAATGCGCCTACGTCATTCCAAAAGGAACGCTCGCGGAGCTGCACGAGCGTGGTTTGAGCGAATTTCGGAAGCAAATTAGCGAGATCGTACCGTTTCTCGCCGACCGCGTCGGAGAGCTTGCGACCTGGGATGACGTGAAGCTGCTCACCGTGCGCGTGAATCGCTTACGCCAATGGTATCGCCCGGGACTGCTCTGCATCGGCGATGCCGCGCATGCGATGTCGCCGATCGGCGGCGTGGGCATCAATCTTGCGATTCAAGATGCGGTTGCCGCCGCCAACATGCTGGCGCCAAAAGTGCGCAACGGCGATGTGACGGTGCGTGACCTCGCGGCCGTGCAGCGCCGCCGGGAGACCGCGGCGCGCCGGACGCAAGCGTTGCAGCTCTTCATTCAACGGAACTTCATCGGACGCGCCCTGACGCACGGCCGCCCGCGATTTCTGCACCGGCTGCCGGCGTTGCTGCGATTGCTGCCGTTCTTGCCGCGAATTCCCGGGCATCTGGTCGGACTTGGGTTTCGCCCCGAGCATCTTTACGAAAAAACGATGCCCGCGTCTTGAACTTCGCGATACGGTAGCAACCAAACCATCGACTCGTCGTGCAAGTCGACGACCTGCACGCGATTGCCGAACGGATCGATAAAGTCGCACCGAAACGGCGGTATCAGTTTGATGCCGTACTTTTTCGTTAGTTTGTCGCGAACTTCGTTCAACTGTGCTTCGTCGCGGACCATCAGGCCGAAATGACGCACCCGCGACGGCGCAACGGTCGGCACTTCGAACATTGCCAAGAATTGATGATCGCCGACCTTGAAGAACGCGTCGCCCTCGCCTTCGTCGAGCTTCGTCAAATCGAAGACGTCTTGGTAGAAGGCGACGGCCTTTTCGATATCGTCGACCTCGATCGCCAGATGATTGATGCCATAGACTTTGACGCTCATAACTCAATCCGACCGCCGCGGAATGGAAATGGTTACCCGCGTGCCCCAGCCTGGTCGGCTTTGCAGCGAGATCGTGCCGTTTGCTCGTTCGATTGCGCGCTTTGCAATTGCCAGACCGAGTCCCGAGCCTTCGCCGGTTCGCCCCGCGCCGCGGTAGAAGCGATCGAAGGCGTGCTCGAGGTCCGACGGCTCCATGCCGGGGCCTTCGTCCTCGACCATGACGACGGCGTGTGTGTTTTCGCAGGCGAGCGTTGCGCGAACCGGCGATTCGGGCGCGTAACGGAGCGCGTTCTCGATGACGTTTTTGATCGCTTCAACGAGCTCACTCTGATCGGCAACGACGAGACATGGCGTCCCCGGCGCCGCGACAGCGATACGTTCGGCGCCGGCGAGCGGTGCGAGCGCGTCGGCCGCGCGCCGTAGAATTGCGCCCACGTCGACGCGCTCACTCGGTGCCGCGCCTGGACGCTCGAGCCGGGCGAGCAGAATGAGCTTATCGATCGCCGCGCGCATCCGGTGGCTCTGTGCGAGCATCGTTTCGTAAACGTGCTCGACGCCCGATTCGCCGATGGCGCCGCGCTGCAGCATTTCGAGATAGCCCATGACGATCGTGAGCGGCGTTCGCAGCTCGTGGCCGGCATCGGCGACGAACTGCCGCATTTGCAGCTCGTTGCGCTCGCGTTGGACGGTCGCAGCGGTGAGCCGAAGCGCAACCTCGTTATACGCGGCGGTTAGTCCGCGCAAAGCATTCTCTTCGGACGGCAGCGGAGCCGGCGTGAAATCGCCCGCTGCAATGCCGTGCAGTGCCGATGCGACGGCCTGCAGCGGCGCAATAGCGCGCCGGGTAATCGCGCGGCCGAAAAGCCACGCAACGCAGACCGCGAGCGCCCCGATCGGTACCACGACTGCGAGATACGTCCCGAGCAGCCGCGCGAAACCGGCAAGCTCGGGAACGACGACGATCGTCCCACCGCTGACCGGTACGACGGCGGAATGCAATCCTGCAAGCGCGACGAGCGTGCGCGTGAAGCGCCCGGCTGCGACGGGACCTTCATGACTCGATGCAAGGAGCCGATGTTGGGCGTCGTAAACCCGCACGCCGACGCGGCGGCTGCCGAACTCGTCCACGAGGGCGGCCGCGTAGCGCCGCGGCGGCTCGTTCTGCGCAGCGTATGAAGCGGCTCGCGCCGCGGCACGCTGTGCTTCGCTTGCGATACCCGCGTCGAGTGTGCCCACGTAGAGCATGAATGCAAGCACACTCGTCGTGACGACGACGAGCGCGATCAACGCAACGGCCAGCAAGACGTAGCTGCGGGTTAGCCGCCGTCCAAAAGCGGCAAATGAATCAGGCACGCAGCGTGTAGCCGGCGCCGCGCACCGTTTGAATGAGCGGGCGTTCGAAGCCGTCGTCGACTTTCCCACGAAGATACGAAATGTAGCGCTCGACCGCTCCGGTACCGACCTCGGCATCTTTCCAGACCGCATCGAGCAGCTCTTCGCGTGTAAAGACTCGTCGCGGCCGGCGCAGAAGCGTGACGAGCAGGTCGTACTCGAGCGGAGAGAGATCGAGCCGCCGCCCAGCGCGTTCGACGACGTGCTGCTCGAGGTCGACGCTCAAACCGGCGTATTCGAGCGTCGCACGTTCCTCGAGATGCGGACGACGTAACTTCGCGTCGACGCGCGCCAGGAGTTCGGAGATCGCGAAGGGTTTGCTGAGATAATCGTCGGCGCCGTGCGCGAGCCCCTCGACTTTATCCTCCACCTCGCCGCGTGCGCTCAACACGATGACCGGCGCGTCAGTCGCTCGTCGAAGCGCGGGCAGCATTTCGATACCGCTGGTTTTCGGCATCATGACGTCGAGCACGACGAGATCGGGCTCCCACTCACGAACCAGCTCGAGACCCGACGCGGCGTCGGCGGCGGAGCGCACGGCGTATCCGGCGTGTCCGAAAGCGAGCGAAAGGAGGTCGCGAATGTGCGGTTCGTCGTCGATCACCGCAATGCGCGCCGTCATTCGAAGCGCAAGGCCTCGATCGGATTGAGCTGCGCGGCCTGCCGCGCGGGATAGTATCCAAAGAAAATTCCCACCATTGCCGAAAAGCCGACCGACGCGAGGATCCATTCAAAAGGAATCGTCGTCGGCCAATGCGTGAGCGCCGCGACTGCGAGCGTTCCAATGCCGCCGGCCGCAACGCCAATCACTCCGCCGATGGTGGCCAGCACTACCGACTCGGCAAGAAACTGCCGGAGAATCGACGCGCCGCGCGCGCCGACCGCCATCCGCAGTCCGATTTCGCGCGTGCGTTCGGTGACCGAAACGAGCATGATGTTCATGATTCCGATTCCGCCGACAATGAGCGAAACGGCCGCCACTCCGGCGAGGAGCAGCTCCATGATCGTGCCGGTCTGCGAAGCGGTCTGCGCAATCGCTTGCAGGTTGCGTACCGCAAAATCGTCGGTCTGCGGCGGAACGATGCGGTGGCGCTGTTCCAGCAGCGCGGTGACGCGCGCAGTGACCGGGTCGATCTCGTCCGCGCTCGCGGCCGAGATCATCAGCACGTTGACCGTGGTCAAGCCCGTCAGACGCTGCATCGCCGAGGTATACGGAATCAGCACCGTGTCATCCTGATCCTGGCCGAGCCCACTCTGGCCGAGAGCTTGGAGCGTGCCGATCACGGTAAACGGCGCACCTTTCACGATGATCGTCTGCCCGATTGGCGAGTCCCCGTTCGGAAACAGCTGCGATACGACGGTCTGCCCCAGCACCGCGACCTTTGCGGCCGAGGCGACGTCGTTCTCGTTGAAAAAGCGCCCCGCGGCCAGCGGCCACGAACGGATGAACGTGTACGTCGGCGCGACGCCGTTGACGCTGGTCTGCCAGTTGTTGTCGCCGGCGACGGCTTGCGTTCGAAACGATGCGACCGGCGAAACGGCGGCAACGCCCGGAAGCTTTGCAATCGCCAAACCATCGTCGGGCGTTAGAGTCGAAGCGCCGCCTAAGCCGCTGCGCGCACCGGTCATGGTTACGCTGCCGGGTTGGACGACGATCAGGTTCGATCCGAGGCTATTGATGCTCTGCTGCACTGAGGTTCGCGCACCCACGCCGATCGCCACGGTCACGAGCACTGCGGCAACGCCGATGACGATGCCGAGCATCGTGAGCATGGAGCGCGTCTTATTCCGAATCAGTGCCGCGAGCGCCAGCCGGAGCGTCGCTGCCAAGTTCATGCCGCTCTCCGGTCGTTCATCGCATCGCCGATAATGACGCCGTCGCGAAACGTTACGATTCTGCGCGCATAGGCTGCAACGTCCGGCTCGTGCGTGACGAGCATGATCGTCATGCCTTGTTCGTCGTTCAGACGCGCGAAAAGCCGCATCACGTCTTGAGAGCTCTTCGTGTCGAGCGCACCCGTCGGTTCGTCGGCGAGGATGAGCCCGGGATCGTTGACGAGGGCGCGCGCGATTGCGACGCGCTGTTGCTGGCCGCCGGACATTTGATTAGGATGGTGTGCCGCCAATTGCGGCACGCCGACGAGCGCCAGTTTTTCCAAAGCGAGCCTTCGGCGCTCGGCCTCACTCACGCCGGCGTATACCATCGGCAGCTCGACGTTCTCCAACGCACTGGTGCGCGGCAGCAGATTGTAGGCCTGAAAGACGAATCCAAGCCTGCGTCCGCGGATGTCGGCGCGCGTATCGGTGCTCAGGTGCGAGACCTCCTGTCCCTCGAGCCGGTACGTTCCTTCGGTCGGCGTATCGAGCAGCCCGATCAAATGCATGAAGGTCGACTTTCCGGAGCCCGAAGGCCCCATGACCGCGACAAACTCGCCCGGTTGGACCGTGAGGTCGACGCCGCGCAACGCATAGACGCGGTCGCTGCCCATGGCGTACTCTTTGCGAAGTCCCGTTACTTCCACGACGGCTGCCATTAGTGGATGCCTCGCATGGCGCCCATCGTGCTCATCGGTGAACGCGCGTTTCCGTTACTTCCGCTGCGGTGTGCCGAATTCGTACCGATCACGACGCGGTCGCTGGTCGTCAGCGTGCCCGCAGTCGACGGTTCGACCGCGGCTTGCAAGCCATTCGTGAGGCGAACGTAGACGGGGACGCCCACCGGTTTGCCGCCGCGATCGACCAGCAGATGCGCCGTCGAGCCCGCGGTGATCGCACTGCTCGCGACGGATCCGCTGACCGAGCCCCACGGGGTCGCCGCTGCGTTTGAGTTGCGCGTGTGCAAGGCTGCGAGCGGCACGGTCAACGCGTTGCGCACACTGGCCACGTCGATCGCGGCGTTTGCCGTCATGCCCGGCAGAAGTTTTCCACCGGCGTTCTCGGCGTAGACCACGACGTCGTAGGTTACCACATTGTTGAGCGTCTGAGGATTGATGCGCACTTGTGCCACCGTACCGCGAAAGGTTTGGTTCGGATAGGCCAACACGGAGAACGAGACCGGGTCCCCTCGCTTAACTCCGCCGATATCCGGCTCGCCGACGTTGATGTCGACCTCCATCTTGCCGAGGTTCTGCGCGATGGAGAAGAGCGTCGGCGTCTGGAGCGACGCGGCGACGGTTTGGCCCACCGATACTTCGCGCGCCACTACGGTGCCGTCCACCGGAGATGTAATCACGGTGTGTCCAAGGTTAATCTCGTCTTGCCGAACGATGGCTTGCATTGCCGCAATGTTTGCCTCCGCGGCTTGGGTCGCGTCGGCTTGGCTCTGCGCCGTCGACGAGCTCTGATTCACGGTCGCACTCCCCGCCAGCGCCGCTGCCTGAGCCTGCGCTACGGCGGCCTGCGCGGCCGCAACGTCGCTGCCGTCTTGCGCCACCGCCGCACGGTCGCTGTCTACCGAGCTCTGCGCGACATAGCCCTGCGCGAGCAGCGCCGCGTCGCGCGATTCGGTTCTTTGCGCCAACGCTAGTGCGGCTTGCGTTTTGATCACGTTAGCCTTCGCGGAGGCGACTGCGGCGGCTTGCGCCGCAGCATTTGCGCTTGCCACGTCGATACCGGTCGACGCGCCGTTCGCGCTCGCCGACGCTTGTGCGGCCTGCGCGCGCGCTTGCTCGAGACCAGCTTGTGCTTGCGCCAGCTGCGCTTCCAGCGTGCTTGGGTCGAGTCGCGCCAGAACTTGGTCCCGTTTGACTTTCGTGTTGTAATCGACGTCGATCGCCGCGGTCGTGCCGGAGATCTGCGTGCCGACCGAGATGAGATTTTGCGGATTGACCGTCCCCGAAGCGGTCACGGTGGAGGTAACCGTACCTTGCGTTACCGGTGCGGTGTCGAGTTGTTCGGCGGAGTGTGACCGCGTCAAAAAATAAGCAAGAATGCCTCCTGCAAAGAGCAGCGCAAGCGCGACCCAAATCCCTCGAGGTATCTTGGCAAGGGCGGCCCCGGCTGCAACGTGCGGGCCTGGAGCGGGAATGGTAGCAGTTGACATGACGTCCCAACCGTACCGCGGCGACCTGACAGCGAGTGGAGAGTTTAGCGCTCGGCGGTTAAGCCTGCATTAGCGTCGAAGGCGTCGCGATGGCTCGTGGGATCGTTATCGGAATCGTGGGAACGTTGCTCGCGATCGTGGTACTTGGGTACGTCGCCGTCGAGCTCGGGTTGCTGCCGGCAAATGCCGATGGAAAAGCGTCGAAGATCGAGCGCTGGGCCGCGCGAACGTCGTTGCGGGCAACGATCGACCGGCAGGCCCCTCGGACACCGAATCCCGTACCGCTAACCGATGAAAATCTCGTTTCGGGCATCAAGCTGTACGCGGCCAACTGCGCGGTTTGCCACGGAGCCTCCGATGGAAACCGATCGAACATTGCTGCCGGGCTCTATCAGCGGCCGCCGCAGCTCGCCAAAGACGGTGTTGAAGACGATCCCGAGGGTGTAACCTTCTGGAAGATCGATCACGGCATACGATTTACCGGCATGCCGGCCTTCGGACATACGCTCAATGACACACAGATCTGGCAGCTCGCGCTCTTCCTCAAACATATGGATTCGTTGCCGCCCGTCCCCGACCGCGCGTGGAAGGCGGTGAAGAGCGCCGGCCAATGAAAATGCCGGCGGCTGCGATCGCACAAGAGACCAGTGTACGTTCCACTGCGAGCAGCAGGAGCATGTGCGTCGTCCAGCCCGGGACGTAACCCGGTCCGATGAGCGCCGCCACGTACCATCCCAGCGTCGCCTCGAGCGCGGCCGCAACGCCGACCGCGAGTAATCCGAACCATCCGAACTTTCGCCCCGCGATCACGCCCATAAGAAAGAAAAGCACCCACGCGAGTACGAGGAACGAGTCGAAGGAGATGCCGACCGCTTTGGCAATCGCCGCGGTCAGCGCGTCATACGCAATGAGGACCGCCGTGAAGAAGAGCGCGAGCGGAAGCATCGCGCTTACTCGTGGGCTTGCGGCGGATTTCCCTTGAGCCGATAGACGAGCCCGGTTTTCGTCGTCCCAAGAAAGAGCCAACCGTCGGCAATCAGCTGGAGCTTGATGAACAACTCTTCCACGCGCTGCTTGACGATCTCGTGAACTTCTTCACGCCGGTCGAATCGCGCTTGATAGGCGAACTCGCCGCACATCACTTTGTGATCGCCCAGCGACCGCCAGAGCGAAATGTTTGATTTCGTGACCATACCTTTGCCGAAATCGAGCGGTCCGAGATCCATGAGCACTTCTTCCACGAGCGTCGAGTTCACGAGCTCGACGTGACCTTCGCCCGTTCCGATGAGATCCGCTAGCGCCGGCAATCCCTTTGCAATGACGCGCAGATTCGTCCTATCGCCGGAGTGGACGGAGCTGAGCGGAAAGATGCAATTGTGCGAAAAGAGCATGCGAAATCCGCCAGCCTGATCTTTCAACGGCAAAGCTTCCGATTTGAACTTGACTCGATACGGTCCCGCGATCTGCGGCCGAACGTCCACGGCCGCGGCCGTCTGCATCTCCGGATGACGAAATTTGAAGACGACTTCCGGGTCGCTGACCGGAAATCCATCCTGATATTCGGTGCGGCGCCGCAGAATGAAAGCGTTATTGTAGAGCCGGAAATCGGCGGTGTCGAGGAACATCACCTCACGGATACGCGGCCGCTCCCCGCTCAAATCCCGTGGCTTATACGAAACGCCTTTGACTTTGTCCGCGGCTTCCGCGACGAGATCGCTGAACATTTTAAAGCCGCGAACCGTAGCAAAAAAGTCAGGCTTGAGGATTAGCTTCGCATCGAAGAACGCAACGCGGTCGTGCGGATTACCGTCGGCGTAGGTGAGGACTTTGCCGTTCGGCGCGGCAGCTGCGCCGACGCTCGCTTCCATGGCCTCCTACTATACACCGCACCGGTGCGCGGCCCTGCGGATTATGGCGCAGTCGTTGCTTCGGCGTGCGACGGCGTCGCCGCGAAGATGTATTGATCGTTCGAGTTCTGCGATACCGGCGGCGGCGGCGAGAGCTGGTATTGCATTGCAAGTCCCGAGAGCACCGCTGCGGTTTCCGGATAGACTTGACCGCGGAAGGAACCATCACCGTTCATCGTCGCTACGACGTGCAGCTTACCATCCGGACCGGCGCCGAGCCCAAGATCGATGCTCGATGGACCGATATCGAACCAAATATAATTCCCATCGCGCCCGCCGATAACCGGAACGTAGAGCTTGTAATACGTGGTGTGATAGTGCCCGCGCAGCGTGCCGTCAGGGAAAAGCTCGATATCGAGTTTTCCGGTCAACGGATACTGCGATCCGTAGACTTCGGTGATCGCCGTATCGTAGTAGCTGGGGGTCGGCTGGGCGGATGCCGCGCTTGCCAGGGGTGCCGTTGCCATGCATCCCAGCGCAATGCCCCAAACCAACTTTTTAACCCAAGTTACTACCATTCTGGCTCCTTTCAACACTCGCTCCATCTAAGGGAGTAGAGCGCTCGGCCCGGCGAGAACGTGACGAGAGTGGTACAGCCGTCCGAAATCGACCTTCGGGGTCTACCCGTTTGGGAGCGTCCCGATCTCGTCCGCAAAGCTCTCGACCGTCTTCCATCCGGAGGGTCGCTCACCCTTATAACCGACGCCGAGCCGCGAGCGCTCTCGTCCCGAGTTACCCAAGATCGTCCCGACCGCTTCGTCGTCGAGACGCGTCGCGTCGGCAGCCGCGTTTGGCAGTTGCGCTTGACGCACCGGCCGGGCGAACTCGCCGATCGGAACTCGGCAGCGCAGCACATAAGCCGTTGTCCCGCATTTGCTTCACTCGACGCCGGCGTTCGCTCCGAGCTTGCGGCCGCGGCCGTTTGGCAGACGGGCCGTCGCGGGCAAACGCTCGTCGCGGAAAACAGCGACTGGCCGTTCATCGGCATGGTGACCGAGGGAATCGTCGCACGGGCGAATGGCGGTGGGCGCGATCGCGAGCGAATTCTCTACGAAA
>JAFAOZ010000174.1 GCA_019247395.1 Vulcanimicrobiota bacterium
CGGTTCCAACGAGGGCACCCAGGATCGTGAAAACCGTTCTACGGTCGCCCGACTGAGGTGAGACCGTCACGATTCCGTTCACATCGTTGCTCACCGTAAATAGACCGGCGCCGTACCCTTTCTCGTGGAACTTGCAGTCGACGACCGCCGCGATGACGATGTGAAGGCGATTTCCGCACGTCGATTCGATGTCGACCTTCTTCTTATCACGATCCAAGGGGCCGACTTGTGACGCCGGCAGCGCACTCGTGCTTGCAGGTACGTACGCGGCGCCGCCGGGGGACTGCCCGTGACAGGCGACGAGGCTGAGCGTCAGTGCTGCCAGGCTGCCCGCGAGGACGATGCTTTTAGAGTTGAACCTCATGACGTAGCTCCTTTACCTTTTCGGCTCAAGACTTCGCGGGCGTTGCGCCCGTAGTCAAGCGTGGGACCAGGGTAACGCAGGAGGTTGCGGCAGCCCATATACAGCCGCTAACGTGTCCGAAAACTGTATTGTGTGAGGAAAGTGTGCGGGTTGCCGAGGCCGACGGCAGAGCCGCCGGCCTCGCTAGGCTTCGCACGACAAGTGGACGACTTTACATTACGTAGAGCTGCAATGTCCCGGGATCGACGTAATAGAAACCCGGCGGCACGTACATGTTCGGGTACGCGCACATCACGCTGTCGTTGGGACCGTAAATGTAGACCAGGTTCTGCGGTCCGCAGCGTGCTGGCGTTAAACCGTAGTTTTGGAAGAGCCACCAGCCCGGGCTACCCCATCCCGGTTCAACGAAGCGAGTCTGGTTCCAGAGCGCCGCACCCGCTGCGAGCGTGAAAAACGCGAACGGACCCCAGAACCCGCCGCCCCAATAGCCGGTGTTCACGACCCACGGATTGCCGCGGTTCCACCACCAGCGAGCTCCGCCGAAGCGCGGATTTACCAGGACGTAGTTCGGCCGCCATCCGTTGTTGCGTGCCCATCCGGGACGTGGATGGTTCGCCCATGCCGGCCGGTTCCAACCGCTCGTGGGAGGCCGCACGTTCGGCGGGCGATTCGGTCGCCAGGGGTTCGCGGTTGGCCGCGGCGTGGGCCGCGGAGCGGGCGGTCTCGCCGTGGGCCGCGGAGGCGCCTGAGTCGGACGCGGCGGCCTCGCGGTTGGCCTGTTATTCGGCGGTCTGCTTGTCGGACGGTTCTGTGGCCCACGTGTTCGTTGCGCAGCCGGGGTAGCGTTAATCGTTCCTTGCTGTGCCAAAATAACGTTCTGCTGTGCGTCTACCGCGCCGGCCGGCGCGGCTGCGCTCGCAGCGAACCAGATCGTTAGAAATGCGGATACCAGGCGTGCTCTCGCCATGATTGCGACCTCCTGTATTCAGTGCCGATCGCGGGGGAAGACGCATATATTGTACCGCATCGCCACGCCCGGTTAAGCAGGCAAGTCGTCCTCGCCTTACGCGCGCCTCCAAACGAGTACGTTCGAGCCGTTCCAAATCTCGGGCGGCAGCGTGCGAATTGTAAGCGTGTCTCCCCGCAAAGCGAACTGCCGCTCGAGCGTCGTTCCCATGAGGTTCGTGAACACGCTGACCTCGACGTGATGAAAAACCCGATCGCCGCGTACCTCATAACGGCCTGCGTACGCGAGAAAGTTCAGCAACGCTTGGGTTCGGTTTTCTTCGGACTGTGCCGCTCCATCGGGGGACTTTAGCGGCGGTCGGTGCGTGCCCGCAAGAACCGCGGCCATGCGCGCGTCGGCACTATAAATTAAGTAGCCCACCGGATCGGGCCCGAACCGCGCCTTCTCGCGGCCCTTGCCCTCGTCAACGTCGAAACTGACGAGGCTCCAAGCCCCCACGATGCCTTCGCGCACATCGGCGCGCGCCGCCGGCACGCCGCCCACCGCGGCGAGCAGACCGAACGATGCCGCGACCTCCAGAAGATTCTTTCGAGAAACCGAATGGAGCTGACTCATGATAGCGCCGCGATTACGCTCCCCATCGCGAGTTCCTTTACCAGGCGTAATGTGGTCGATTCGCGAGTTTGAAGACTACGTACGCGACTGCTCTCGAGGCCAGTTCTAGCACGAGCGGATCGTTGTTCGACAGGTTATCGCACCACCGGTGCGGATAGTCGACGCAGCCGCCGTTGAAGCTGCCGATCTTGCCTTCGTAGTTCCCGCGCTCTCCGCCCCAAAGCGCGATCTCCCAGTTGTGTTTGCAGCAATCTTGCTGTGTCAGGATGCCTGAGTTCGGAACTCCCACGAAACTAAACGACAGCGAGTCCGTCCCGTTATTCCCGAAGTTCGCCGGCCGAGCGGCGACGCCCGTGCGCTCGAAGAAGTCGCGGAAGTAATCGTTTCCGATCTTAGAATCCGGAACGACGTTGGGGGGAAACTGCTTCACGCGGTGAGCGTGAGCCGGATCGGCGATTAAGAAATCGAAATTCGGCGTCGCCGTGACATCGACGTCGACGTCGAAAACGATCCGCCGAAGCTCCGAGCGAGACAGATGCTTGGTGTAGTAGCGTGAGCCAAGCAGCCCGATTTCCTCGCCGCCGAACCAAATAAATCGCAGTTTGTTTCGGGTTGGCGTCTTGGCGAGATCGAGCGCGATCTCGAGTATCGTCGTCGAACCGGACGCGTTGTCGAGCATGCCGGCACCGTAGATCGAATCGAGATGGGCATCGACGGCGACCACGCGCTTTGCATCGCCGAACGGCGAATCCGCGATGACGTTGTAGTCCACGTCGCTGCGCGACGCGCTCCGAACGGTGATGCTGACGATGGGCGATTCGCCCCGGCGAGAACGTTCAAGCAGATCGCGCGCCAGCGCACGCGATACGACGCCGACGACCGGAATCGGCGCCGCGTCAATAAGCCGCGCTTCATAGGCGGAAGGCGTCGTGTCGTACAGAATAACCGCTGCCGCTCCTGCGGCCTTCGCATTGGAAACTTGCGTGTCGAAGTCGCAGTCGCCGCGCTGCAGCAGCGCAATGCTGCCGGGTCTGAATCCTGAAAAGCCCAAGGGCGAACACCCGCTAAGGACGCCGTTGGGCGCTTCGACCTTCGCCGTCACGGCGCCGGCGGCGGAACGCCGTGCGACGAACCAATCGCGCTCGAACGCATACGGCCGCCCGTCCACGCGCAACTGCGGCGTGTTCACGAACTCGGTTTTTTCATAGGTATAGCGCTGAATCGTGACGGCATACCCCGCGTTGCGCATAAGCGCCGCCACGTATGCCACCGAGGCGGCGTAGCCGGCCGTGCCGGTGTCGCGATTGCCATGGCCGTGGCGTCCCGGATGGTCGTCCGCGATGCGTTGGAAGTGCGCGAGCCGCTCCCACAAGCGTTCGCGCTTCACGCACGCCTCGAGCTTATCGAGCGTATCGTTGACGCGCCGTTCGCACGCGGTAGAGTTCGCGCTATCGAAGCTGCCTTGGGCGGCCGGCAACGTGTTTTGCCCGGAGGGCGGCGACTGGCACGCCGCCAGCGCACAGAGCATCGCGCTCGCAAGTATCCTCATCTGCACGATGTTTGGAGCGTACCCTCCGCAGCGAGAGGCTGTCAAATCGCGGCACCGCTCGAGGGCAGGCTAAGTGATGGCGAGCATTCAAATCGGAAAGGTCATGAGCCTCCGAACCCTCGCGTCAGCGTTATGCGGAGCCGCAATCATCACGGCGTCTGCCTTCGCCACGCCGGCACGCGCGCAGCAATATCAAATTCAGCAGCCCAAAGGGCCGTGGCAAACGCCCGGAGCGATTGCGCAGCCGAAGGGGCCGTGGCAAGTGCCAAAAGGCATTCAAGCGATCAAAACGACGACGCAGCCTTGCGGCAAGAAGTACACCGTCGGCGCGGACGCGCTCTTCGCCTTCGATAAGTACGAGCTCTCGCCGGATGCCGCCAAGACGCTCGACGTCCTTGGTCCGATGCTCAAGAAGTCCGCCGGGCAATCGATTCACATCGCGGGCTACACCGACGCCATCGGTTCGGCGGAGTACAATATGACCCTCAGCGAAGAGCGCGCGAAGACGGTTCGCGATTGGCTTGCGGCGCATGGCGACGTACCGGCATCGACGCCGTACGCCGGCTACGGAAAATCAAATCCCGTCGCGCCGAATACCAATGCCGACGGATCCGATAATCCCGCCGGACGGGCGAAGAACCGGCGCGTCGAGGTGACGGTCGGCGCCTGCCGCTAGCGCTATCGTGCGGCGAAACGTACTGGCGACGTACGCCCTGCTGCTCGGTGCAAACGCAGGCGCGTGGCTTTTGGCGCTCGCGGTTTTTGCGCGGCATCCTCTGCTTTTAGGCACGGCGGCGCTTGCCTATGCATTCGGGTTACGCCATGCAATTGACGCCGACCACATCTGCGCGATCGACAACGTCACGCGAAAACTCGTGCAGGACGGCAAACGGCCGGTCGGGGTAGGCCTCTTTTTCTCTTTGGGACACTCGACGATCGTCATCGTCCTCACGATCGCAATCGTCTTTGCTTCCGCGGCGGTAAAGCAGACGCTGCCAAGCCTGCAAGGTATCGGCGGAATCGTCGGCACGTCGGTTTCCGCCGCATTTCTCTTTCTGATTGCGGTCGTCAATGCGCTGGCGCTGCGCGACGTCGTGCACGCGCTGCGGTCACGGCGGCGCGGCGAGGCGTTCGCCGACGCATCGCTGCAAGCGTCGCTGGATCGCCGCGGCTTGTTTGGGCGGTGCTTTGCCCCGCTCTTGCGCCTCGTCTCCCGCAGCCGCGATATGTATTTCATCGGTCTGCTCT
>JAFAOZ010000234.1 GCA_019247395.1 Vulcanimicrobiota bacterium
GCCGATCGCCGTGATCGACGAGGCCGGCGCAGCCGCCGCGGCCGCACCCGCTTCGGCTCCGCGAGCGGAGTCAACGCCGCACGCGCCTGGACCTTCAGGCAACGGCGCACCGTCGAGCGTCGCCGAGAGCGCAGAAATCGAAAGCGCCGCACGCGGTGCATCGCCGGCGGTTCGCCGGCTGGCGCGCGAGCATCACGTCGATATTCGTACGATTAAGGGCAGCGGCGCGAACGGACGCGTTACCGCCGACGACATTCTTGCAGCCGCGCGCAGCGGCGCAACCGCGCAGATCACCGCGCCGCCGGCACTACCCCCGCCGGCTGCGGCCCCGCCGCCGGTTACGGCCGCGCCGCCGATCGTCCCGGGAGCGACCCAAACCTCGCAGTACGCGCAGCCCGTTCCCGGCACGTTCGTAACGTTGACGCAAGCGCGGCGTATCATCGCCGAACGCATGGTCGAAAGCCGCCATACCGCACCGCATGCGTGGTCGATGGTGGAGATCGACGTTACCGACGTCTGGCAGTGGCGGGTGCACGAGAAAAACCGCTTCGAGCGCGAAACCGGTTATCGGCTCACGCTGTTGCCCTTCTTCATCCGAGCGGTCGTCAAATCGCTCGCCGAGTTTCCGCTGATGAATGCGAAGTTTGTTGCCGCAAGCGGATCGAGCCCGCCGAGCATCTACGTCAATCCCGAGATGAACATCGGCGTCGCAATCGGTCTCCCCGCCAATCTCGTCGTTCCGGTGATTCGCCATGCCGACAAACTCTCGATCAAAGGCCTCGCGGTTGCGGCCGGTGAGCTGATCGACAAGGCACGGAAAGGCAAGCTCGGCGTCGACGATCTCGCCGGCGGGACGTTCACGGTGAACAACAATGGCGCGAACGGCTCGTGGGCCTCGGCACCGATCATCAACGCCGGCCAGGCGGGGATCGTCACGATGGAAGCGATCGTCAAGAAACTGGTCGTGCGCGACGACGATTCGATTGCGATCCGCCAAATGATGAACGCCTGTCTTTCGCTGGACCACCGCGTCGTCGATGGGTATGTCGCCAGCGGCTTCTTGGCGTCACTGAAACGGCACCTCGAAGCGATGGGTCCGCAAGGAGAACTGTAAGTCCTCATCCGCAAAACGTTCCGGTTTGAAGCCGCGCACACGCTGCCGTTCCACCCGGGCAAGTGCGCGCGGCTGCACGGACATTCGTATCGCTTGGAAGTGGCCGTCGCGGGACCGCTCCGCTCGCGTGGACCGGCGCGCGGCATGGTCGAGGATTTCGACCGGATCGAACGCATCGTCGGCGAACGCGTCGTGGACGCGCTCGACCATCAAAATCTCAACGAGCTCATGGAAAACCCGACGGCCGAAAAGATCGTGCTCTGGATCTGGAAGCACCTCGAAGCCTCGCTGCCGCGCCTGGACGAACTCGTCCTATGGGAAACACAGACTTCGTGCGCCGTCCTCCGCCGCTCCGATCTGGCGCGGTGACTCACCGTGCCATCCTGAGCGCAGTGACACTGAGCGACCAAAGGGAGTCGAAGTGGAACGGAGTCGAAGGACAAGCTGGCACAAAAATGCTTCAGCTCAGCGAAATTTTCTACAGCATTCAAGGCGAAGGCACGTGGACCGGGACGCCGGCCGTTTTCGTTCGCTTGGCAGGTTGTAATCTCGCGTGTGATTTTTGCGATACCGACTATTCGACGAAGTTCTTTGCCGGCTGCGACGAAGTCGTTGCCATGGTGCGCGAAAAAGGCGGCGACTGCCCGATGGTGGTCTTGACCGGCGGCGAGCCGCTCGCGCAACGCGAAACGCTCGAGCTGATCGAGGCGCTGCGGCGCGACGGGCGCCGGGTGCACATCGAATCGAACGGCACGATCTTTACCGAGCTTCCAGACGACGTCTGGCTCTGTGTTTCACCCAAGGAACGCGTCGACCGGCGCATGGCGCGGCGCGCAAATGAAGCGAAGCTCATCGTCGACCGGCGCGTGCCTGTCGAACACCTCGATCTCTTTGCCGAAAAGCCGACGATTCTGCTCCAACCTGAAGGCAACAAGCCGTCGAACGTCGCGATCGCACTCGATTACGCCAAGACGCATCCGCATCGTTTCCGGCTATCGCTGCAGACCCATAAGTTTATCGGCGCGCCGTGATCCTGCTTGCAAGTGCCGTCGAAGCGGAGCTCGGGTTTTGGCAGCCGCGTCGCGGGGTCGAGACGCTCGCAATGGGGATTGGCCCAGTCGAAGCGGCGAGCGCCCTCGCTGCCGCGCTTGCGCGGCGCGAATATAGCCTGGTCGTTAATGTCGGCCTGGCGGGGGCATTCGACGGCGCGGCGCGGCTTGGCGACGGAGTCGTCGTCATTGAAGACGTGATGGAACTGGATTTGGAAACGGGAGCGCCGATTTCGTTGCCGCCCGGGGAAACGATCGTTGCTAAGGCGACGTCGGATCCCGAGCTTGCCGAGCAGCTGCATGTAAAGGGCTTCGCCTTGCTGCGCGGCGTGACGGTCGCGCGCGTTACCTCCAGCGAAGCGACCGCAAAAAGGCTCGCACACGACCTCGACGCACAAGTGGAGTCCATGGAGGGTTTCGCAGCCTTGCGCGCGGCACAACGCGCCGGCGTGCGCGCGATCGAGCTTCGCGGCATCTCCAACCGCTGCGGCGAACGTGGGCTGAGCGACTGGAGCTTCACCGCGGGCGTCGCGGGTCTCCAACGCGTACTGACGGCGCTTTTCGAACTTCCGGCGCTGCAACGAGTGCGGTCTCAATGAGATCGTATACACTCGCTTATTCACCGTGCCCAAATGATACCTACGTGTTTGCGGCATTGACGAACGGCTTGCTCGCCGATGCGCCGGCCGTCAACGTCCATCTTGCGGATATCGAAGAGCTCAACAATTCGGCGGCGCGCGGCGAATTCGAACTTACGAAGGTAAGTTACGGCGCGATTCCGTTTCTCATGGATCATTACCGCATCTTGCCGGCGGGAGGCGCGATCGGGCGGGGAAACGGTCCACTTTTGGTGGCACTTCCCGGCGAAGCGCCGCCGCTCTTCGCCGACTTTGCCCGGAAGCGGATCGCGATTCCAGGAGAACGAACGACCGCGTTTCTTCTCCTTCAGCTCGCGCTCGGGCACCGGCCCAAGACCGTGACGATGCGCTTCGACGAGATTGTTCCGGCGGTCGTGCGCGGCGATGTCGACGCGGGGCTCATCATTCACGAGTCGCGCTTCACCTACCGCGACGCGGGCTTGATTTCGATCGCCGATTTGGGCGAATGGTGGGAGAATATGACCCTTCTGCCGACGCCGCTTGGAGCGATCATGGTGCGCAACGACATCGGTGACGACGAGGCGCGCGCGCTCAATACGGCGCTGCGTCATAGTCTTGCGTTCGCGCGGGAAAACGATGCCGCGGTTATGCCCTACGTCCGCGAACACGCCGTCGAGATGAGCGATGATGTTATGCGCGCGCATATCCAACTCTACGTCAACGATTTTACCGACGACATCGGCGAGAGCGGGCGCGAGGCCGTTCATGCGCTCTTTGCGCGCGCCCACGATGCCGGAATCCTTCGCCGGGGCACCGAGCCACGCTTCGCCGAAATTTCCTAGCCGGCACCGCCGGAATGGCGCTGGCTGCAACGGCTCGGTTACGTGCCGAACCCGTGCCATCGGCGCGCATCGAGCTGGGCAACGAAGTCTTTCTACGCTCGGCCTGGCGCGATCTTAATGGCCGCAGCGTCGGCATCATCACGAATCAAAGCGGCGTCACGTCGCGCATGGAGTCGGTTGTCGATGCGATCCGTAGCCACGGCGAGGTCGCAATCAAGGCGATTTACGCGCCGGAGCACGGTTTTCGCGGCGATCGGGGCGCGGGCGCATCGGTCGCCTCGTATGTCGATCCGACGACGCATCTGCCGGTTTTCAGTCTCTACGGCGCGTCGCGCCATCCCAGCGCGGCGATGCTCGAAGGTGTCGACGTTCTGCTGTTCGATATTCAGGACGTCGGCTCGCGCGCGTATACGTACATTTCGACGATGGCGTACGCGATGCAGAGCGCCAAACAATACGATCGGGAATTCTGGGTGCTCGACCGGCCCAATCCGACCGGCGGCGCGATCGTGGAAGGGCCGGTGCTTGAACCGGCATACGAATCCTTTATCGGGCTCTATCCGATCGCAATGCGCCACGGCATGACGATCGGCGAGCTCGCCACGCTTTTCAACGATCGCTTCGGCATCGGATGTAAGCTTCGCGTCGTTCGCATGGAGGGTTGGCAGCGGTCCATGATTTGGCCGGATACCGGGTTGCAATGGGTTCCGACGTCCCCGAATATTCCGACGTGGCAGACGACAATCGTTTATCCCGGCACGGGATTGATCGATAGCGCCGGTATCAATAACGGCAGCGGTTTCACGCTGCCCTTCTTCCTGGCCGGAACGCAGGGTTTAGACGGCACGAAGCTCGCCACGCGCCTGAACTCGCGTAACTTGCCCGGCGTCTGGTTTCGTCCCGCGGCATGGTCGCCGCTCACGGGATTTTGGCAAGGTCACGAGCTGACGGGCGTGCAGCTCGTCGTCTTCGATCCCCGCCGCTTTTATGCGGTACGCACCGCGGTCGAAATCGCCGTTGCGGTGCGCGATCTTAATTCACGCGCGATCGATATCAAGAGCGTCAACGGCCTCGATAAGGATTGGGGCACCGACGCGTTCCGGCAAGGCCTGCTCGCCGGCGAATCAGCACATCAGATCCTGGACCGCTGGTCCCCAACTACAGCGGAGTTCGAATCGCTGCGCCGCCGCTATCTACTATACAGCTAGAACCGCATGTGTCATCCTGAGCGAAGCGTCCTGAGCTTGTCGAAGGGCGCGTAGTCGAAGGACCCTGTGAACCTGAGCGCTTCCCATGTGTCATCCTGAGCGAAGCGAGCG
>JAFAOZ010000251.1 GCA_019247395.1 Vulcanimicrobiota bacterium
TCGATCGCAAGCGTATGGTCGAGATCGAAACCGATCCCGCGAACCGCATCCATCTTCGGCGCCTTCGACTAGCGCGGCGCTGGTCCCGTTACCACGCGTACGAAGGCGGCCGGGCGAATGTACTTCGCCATCGCGGACTGCACCGATGCGGCCGAAGCGCCGAGCTCGGCGCGGGCGTCGACCAGATTCTGATCGAGCGGCATGTCGAGCGCGGAATAGCGCAGCAACTGCGCCGCGACGCCGTCGTAGCTCGATTCTCGAATCGGCACTTCGCCCATCAACAGGGCCTTGGAGCGCAGGAGCCGATCGGCCGCGATCGGTTCGCGCTGCAGCTGCTCGAGCACGGCCTGCACTTGCGCTTCGGCCGGTAAAACGTTCTGCGGGTCGCAGCCGTACTCGACCGAAAAGACGCCGCGCACGCGATCGGCGCTAACGCGGCTTTCGACGTCGTATGCGTAGCCGTGCACTTCGCGCAACGTGTGATAGAGCAGCGACGAGTAAAAGCCGCCGCTCAACACGGCGTTGGCTACCTGAAGCGGCGCCCACGCCGGATCCGCCCGGACGACCGGCAGGGTTTGCACGAGCTGCACTGATGACTGTACGCGTCCGGTTGCCGGAACGTTGACCTGTGCCGGCGCGTTCGGGGGCACCGCCGGCGCATCCACGTTCGGCTTTGGTCCAGTCGCCGTCCACGCGCCGAAATATTTTTCAACGAGCGCGCGCGCAGCGTCGGGGCTCGTATCGCCGATGACGACGATCGTCGTCAGATCCGGACGATAGGCCGCCGCATACCACGCCTTCACGTCGGCGAGCGTCAGCGCATTGACGCTTTTTGGCGTCGCGTACCGTTGCGACGGGTCGCCGGGCGGATAGAGCGCCTTGTTCTGCGCAACCTGGGCGAGGTGATCCGGCGCGGTCATCTCGCCGACCAGTTCACCTGCCGTCTGCGCTCGCACGATCCCGAAGTTCGCCGGATCGAATGCCGGATGCAGCTCCTCATCGGCGAGCAACTGTAGGCCGCGTTCGAATGACGACGAGAGTACATCGAGGCCGAAATCCGTTCCCGCTTCCGTCGTCGCGGCGATCTTGTCAAGCTCGCTTTGCAGCGCGAGGCGATCGTACGATGTCGTTCCGTACGGGAAGAGCGACGCGGTGACGTCCGCAACGCCCTCTTTGCCAGCCGGCTCCTGCACTTGCGGATCGTTACGGATCTCGCCCGCAACGACGACCGTGTGCGTAATGTGTTCGGGCTGGACGATCAGGCGCATACCGTTGGCAAGCCGCATGTCGCTGGGCGACAGCGTTTGTTCCGGTACGCCTAAATTATCGAGGACATGCTGGGCCCACGGCGGCAGCGGCTGATGGGTCGATGGCGGGATCGCATTGTTCTCTTTTGCCATCTGACCCGATGCCGCGGCCAACGTACCGTTGTTTTTCGAAACGGCATACGCCGCGACCACGCGGCGATCGTCGATGTACCGGCGCAGCACCCGATCGACGTCCGCAGCCGTAACCGCTTGGTACCGCTCGATCATCGCGTCGGGGGAAGAGAGACCCTGAATCGCGACGGCCTGACTCCATTCGTTGGCCAATCCCTCGATCGAGTTTGCATTGAACTCCAGCTCCGATATCTCGCGCAGCTTCGCCGCCTCGACGAGATCGGGCGGCACTCCGCTCTTACGATATTCCTCGAGAAGGCCGCGCATTTGCCGGTCGATCGTTTGCGGCGGCGTCGTGACGGGTACCGCGCCGAAGGCAACGGCGATTCCCACTTTGGGATAAGTTTGTGTAACGAACTGCGTCGCCAGCGCCTTGCCGGTAAAAGGAAGGCCGCCGAAGGTGCTGCGCTGGCTCGAAAGGACGTCGGCGAGAATTTCTCCGGCCGCGTAATCGGCGCTGTCGTATCCCGGAAAGCGATAGCCGAGGGCGACGGCATTATACGGCTGGTCGGAGGTATCGTGATAGACGGTGCCTTCCAACGGGCGCAAGCGCACGGGTTGCCTCGACGGCAGCGTCGCGGCGGGGACGTCGCCGAAGATCTGCTTGACCTTCTCGATCGTCGCTGCGGGGTCGACGTCGCCGGCGATAATGTAGACCGCGTTGTTCGGATGGTACCACTCGCGATAGAACTTCAGGAGCTGCGCGCTGCTGACGCTATGCAGAAAGTCTTTCACCGTCCCGAGCGTGTTCTTGGCATAGGGCGTGCCGCCAATGAGCCGCTGCTGCATTTTGACGAAGAGGCGGTTGAGCGCGTCGCTGTTATCTTGCTGCACTTCCTGCGTGATCGGGCCGCGCTCTTGCGCCCATCCCTGGGGCGTCATGAGCACGCCCATCGCGCGCGAGCGCTCCGCGCGCAGCGCAATCTCGAGATACTCCGACGGGACCGTGAAAAAATATTGGGTGACCGTCGGAGTCGTATCCGCATCGAAATCGCCGCCGGTGATGCCGACCGCATCCATCAGCTGCGACGACGAAAGACTCGCGCTTCCCCGGAACATCATGTGCTCGGTTGCGTGGGCGAGACCCGGAATCCACTGTTCGTCGGAACCCGCCTCGTAATTGATCATCGCGGTAACGACCGGTGCGAGCGTGTTGCGCACGACGATCACCCTCAGGCCGTTTGAAAGCGTTGCGCGGCCGACTTCGGGCGCTGCGTGGGCCGTCGCAACGGCCGAGAGCATGGCGAGCGCGGTCGCCGCGACGTATCGAACGATTCTCATGACGAAATGAGCAACGCTCGCGTGGTCGGCTGAGTTTCGAGCGCGGCGCGCAAGCCGGCATGCTCCGGCGACTCGAGCTGGGGATCGCTCTCGACGATTCGTTCGGCTGCGAGCTTTGCGGCGCGGTAGACATCGATGTCGCGCACGAGATCCCCGAGGCGAAGGTCGGCCGCGCCCGACTGCGCGGTGCCCGCAAAGACACCCGGGCCGCGCAAGCGCAGGTCCTCGTCGGCGATTGCGAAGCCATCGGTCGATTCGGTCAAAATGCCCAAGCGGTCGCGTTCGCCTGCATCGTCGGGATAGACGAGGATGCAATAGGACTTCGCGGCGGCACGCCCAACCCGCCCGCGAAGCTGATGCAGCTGCGCGAGACCGTAGCGATGCGCGTCGAGCACGACCATCGTCGTT